>JAJZUM010000078.1 GCA_021848605.1 Pseudomonadota bacterium
TGGCAGATGGCTATGTTCTGAGTCACGACAATCAGATTGATTCTGCCACAGGAACCTTGAAAATTCGAGCTGAGTTTGCCAATCCGCATCAGGGTGTTTTGCCAGGTTCATTTGTTGTGGTCCGTATTCGCATCCGCCATGTGGATCATGTCCCTGTCGTACCCGAGCAGGCTTTGCTGCAGCGTGAGGGAAACACACTGCTCGATGTCGTGACGGCTGGCAGGGTTTCGCAACGTGTGGTGCACGTTCGGGCACGTAATGGCAATCAAGCTTGGCTTGATGGTGCTGATCTGCCGGAAGGAACGCTTTACGTCCGGGAAGGTACTGACCGTCTGGAGCCAAATATGCCCGTTGTCCCTATTGTCGATGCATCGCGCTGAATTGGGGCATTCAGGGGATGACGCATGAAGTCTGAAGGTGCATTCTTTATTGATCGCCCAGTGGCAACAACGTTGCTCATGCTGGCTATAGCATTTTGTGGGCTTTTAGCATTGCGCTTCCTGCCGGTTTCGGCGCTTCCGGATGTTGATTTTCCGACCATTCAAGTCGTGACACTGTATCCCGGTGCAAGTGCTAAAGTCATGGGAGAAACAGTCACAGCGCCGTTGGAACGTCAGTTTGGGCAAATGCCGGGCCTGGATCAGATGAACTCGGCTAGTACCTCGGGTGCTTCCGTGATCACGCTACGTTTCAACTTGAAATTGAGTCTGGATGTCGCCGAACAAGAGGTTCAGGAGGGTATTAATGCAGCAGCACTTTTTCTTCCTGCCGATTTGCCCATGCCGCCCATTTACAACAAGGTTAACCCGGCAGATACACCCATTCTGACTTTGGCCGTTTACAGCAGCACGATGACATTACCTGTACTTGAGGATCTGGCCGATAACCGTTTGGCTTCACCATTATCCCAGGTGTCTGGAGTTGGGTTGGTTAGTCTGGAGGGCGGGCAGCGTCCTGCGGTGCGAATCAAGGCTCATGAGGTTGCGTTGGCTGCATTGGGTTTGACGCTCGAAGATGTTCGCAATTTTGTTGTGAGCGCCAATGTATTTACTCCGAAAGGTGGATTTGACGGGGTACACAAGTCTGTAACTCTGGATGCCAATGATCAATTGCATTCGGCATCTTCTTACCGGAATCTTGTTTTGGCCTATGTGCATGGTGCTCCAATTCATCTCAGCGATGTCGCCGATATTGTGGATGGTGCGGAGAACAATCATCTTGCAGCCTGGACAGACCAACACCCAGCTCTGGTTCTTTCGATTCGCAGGCAACCCGGAGCGAATGTCATGGCGACGGTTGCGGCCTTGCGGCAACGTCTTGAACAATTGCATGCGGATTTGCCTGCATCGGTTCATGTTCAGGTTCTGGCGGATCGTACAGATTCAGTGCGCGCATCGGTACGCGATGTCAGTTTCGAGCTGGTTTTTGCCATTGTTCTGGTCGTGCTGGTTATTCTCCTGTTTTTGAAACACTTGGCAGCGACCATGATCCCTGCCGTAGCTGTTCCACTGTCATTGACCGGGACCCTCGGTGTTATGTATCTGGCTGGCATGTCCATCAATAACCTGACTTTGATGGCCATGACCGTTGCAACCGGTTTTGTGGTTGATGATGCCATTGTGATGGTTGAGAACATTGCTCGACTCTGTGATGAAGGGCTTTCACCCTATCAGGCCGCCGTGCGTGGATCACGACAGATGGGTTTTACCATCATTTCCCTGACGATTTCCCTGATTGCCGTACTGATTCCTCTGCTATTTATGCGTGATGTCATCGGACGGTTATTTCGGGAGTTTTCTTTGACCCTGGTTATTGCCATCGTGATTTCGGCGCTGATCTCACTTAGTTTGACTCCTATGCTTGCATCCCGATTATTAAAGACGAATCAATCAGAGCAAGGGGGATCGAGAACGGATTCTTTGTGGCAAAAAATTTTGCAGGGTTATGATCAGTCATTGACCTGGAGCCTGGATCATCCCCGTACGATTCTGACTGTGCTCTTGAGCAGTTTTGTATTCACAGTGGTGATGTACCACTTTATTGGCAAGGGTTTTTTTCCTGAGCAGGACACAGCATTACTTGAGGCTGTGACTGAGGCTCCATCAGGGACATCATTCCAGGCCATGCAAAGCAAGCAAAAAAATCTGGATCGACTGCTGGCCCATGATCATGATGTTTTGCATTTGGCTTCCATGGTTGGTATTGATGGAGTCAATACCTTGCTTGAACAAGGTCGGATGTTGATTACATTGCGTCCTCCGACGGATCGTGTACCCCTTTCTGATCTCTTGGGCAAATTACAGACAGACGTACGCTCATCTGATCTGAAGCTTTATCTGAAGCCGGTACAGGACATCTCCGTTGATGATGCCTTTAGTCCATCAGAATATCGACTGGTTCTTGCTGATCTTGATGCTCAGGAGCTTCAGACTCGTGCTGATCGCCTTTTGCAGCGATTGAAGACCGATCCTGTTTTTGATCAGGTCCATGCTGAGCAGGCAGACCAGTCTCTGGCCATAGCCATCAGGGTTGATCGTGCAACGGCGGCCCGTTTAGGGGTGAGTATGGCTGCCATCGATAATGTACTGTACGATGCTTATGGTCAAAGACTGATTTCAACCCTGTATACTCAAGCCAATCAGTACAGAGTGGTTTTGCAAAGGTCAGGTTCTGAACGCTCGATCGATACAAGTCTTCACGATTTGTGGGTTCCTGGTCTTTCAGGACCTGTTCGGCTTGATGTATTGGCCAGTTGGCAGACGGTTCTGGTCCCTGAAAGTATTCACCGACTGAACCAGTTTCCGGCAGTGTCCATTGGATTTAATCTGCATAAGGGTATATCGCTGGATCACGCCTTGGCACATCTTGGTTCGGATATTCAGGCTGAGCACGAACCTCTGCGGTTGACGGTTGCCTATCAGGGGGCCTTGCGTGCCTTTGTGGCGGCATTGAGTAATCAGGTCTGGTTGCTGGTTGCGGCGGTTGTGACCATGTATATGGTTCTGGGTGTACTTTACGAAAGTTTTGTTCATCCGCTGACGATTCTGTCGACACTGCCTTCTGCGGCAGTGGGTGCGCTCGGTATCCTTGCATTAACCGGAAAGAATCTGGATGTGCTTGGTATCATTGGTATCATTCTCCTGATCGGGATTGTTAAGAAAAACGCCATCATGATGGTTGATTTTGCTTTGGAGGCAGAGCGCCATCGACAGCTCTCGTCGAGAGCTGCCATCCACCAGGCCTGTATGTTGCGTCTGCGCCCCATCTTGATGACCACCTTGAGTGCTCTTGTTGGGGCGCTGCCATTGTTGTGGGGAAAAAGCATGGGTGCTGAATTGCGCCAGCCCTTAGGACTGACGATGGTTGGTGGACTGCTTTTCAGTCAGTTGCTCACCCTTTATACCACGCCTGTGCTTTATCTGACTCTGAGTCGTTGGCATAAAACATCCAGGGCGTTTTCGGCATGATTCGCTTCCTGTTGCACCGCCCGGTTGCGACGTTCATCATGACCCTGGCAATAGGTTTGCTCGGTTGGGTGGGCTATCGACTCTTACCGGTGGCACCGCTGCCGCAAGTAGATTTTCCGACGATTCGGGTTCAGGCTCAACTCCCTGGTGCAAGCCCAGAAGTGATGGCTTCTACCGTTGCTGCCCCTTTGGAGCGCACTCTGGGGCGAATTGCCGGTTTGACTGAAATGACTTCTCAAAGTTCACTGGGATCAACAAGCCTGTCTTTGCAGTTTGATCTTAGTCGTAATATTGATGGTGCAGCACGTGATGTTCAGGCGGGTATCAATGCGGCCCGGGCGCTGTTGCCGACCGGGATGCCCGGTAATCCTGTCTGGCGCAAAATGAATCCTGCTGATGCTCCAGTGCTTATTTTGGTATTGTCCTCAGCGACGTTGTCGCCGGGCCGACTCTATGATCTTGCTTCAACCGTGGTTGCTCAAAAGCTTGCTCAAGTCAATGGGGTGGGGCAGGTGATCGTTGGTGGCAGTTCATTGCCTGCAGTCCGGATTGATGTTGATCCACAGGCATTGGCGGCCCGGGGCATTGCATGGTCTGGATTAAGGCAGGCCATCCAGACCGCCAATCTGGAACGACCAAAGGGTATGTTTGAGGATGAGGCCGGTCATCAATGGGTTCTTTTCAATCATGATAACCTGCACCATGCTGTGGAGTATCAGGGACTGGTCATCGCCTGGCAGCATGGAGCACCTGTTTATTTGCGGGATGTTGCAACCGTGCGCGATTCGGTTGAAGATGAACGCAATGCTGGGATGCAGAATGGTCATCCAGCCGTCGTGATTTTGGTGTTTCGTCAACCGGGTGCCAATATCCTCGATACCGCTGATGCAGTTAAGGCGGAACTACCCGCTTTACAGGATGCTATGCCGGCGGATGCGTCATTGCGACTGAGTATCGATCGAACACCGATGATTCGTGCTTCCATGCATGATGTCAAGCAAAGCCTATTCGTCTCTATTGTTCTTGTTGTCGGGGTAGTGTTTCTTTTTCTGCGGGACTGGCGAGCAACACTCATCCCAAGCATTACCATTCCGGTCAGTTTGTTGGGAACCTGCGCGGTGTTGTATATCGGCGGATTTAGCCTGGATATGTTGTCCCTGATGGCGATGACAGTTGCAACAGGTTTTGTGGTCGATGATGCGATTGTGGTGCTGGAAAACATTGCTCGGCACATGGATCACGGCATGTCGCCCTGGCGTGCAGCCTTCAAAGGGGGGCGTGAAGTTGTCTTCACGGTGGTGTCGATGACTTTATCTCTGATTGCGGTGTTTTTGCCCATCCTTTTTATGGGAGGCATCATGGGGCGTTTGTTTCATGAATTTGCATTGACCTTAACGGCAGCTGTACTTATTTCACTTTGGGTTGCCCTGACCGCCATCCCAGTGATGGCCAGTCGCTGGCTGAAACCGGCTAAGCTTCGATCCGAACGTGACCATGAACGCAAGACCCCAGGATTGGGGTGGTACCATCGTAGTCTTCGTGTCGCACTTCGTCATCAGGGATGGCTGCTGTTCAGTCTGTTATTGGCTATTGTCCTTAATGTGGTTTTGTTCAGGGCTATTCCCAAGGGTTTTATGCCAACGGAAGATACGGGGCGACTAGCGGGTGCGTTGCAGGCTGATCAGGATACATCGTTTCAGGCCATGCGGCAGCGCATGCTTCTGGCAACTAGGGTTTTGCTCAAGGACCCGGATGTTAAGGTTGTCCTCTGTTTTACTGGAGGTAATGGTGGCGATGCCAAGAACCGGGCTTCTTTTTTTGTAGCACTACGTGATCGCCCTATGCGACATGCAAGCCCACAGCAAGTCATGGATCGATTACGATCCCACCTGGCAACGATTCCGGGAGGGCGTCTGATTATGCAGCCGGTCCAGGATGTGCGCATGGGAGGACGTGTCAGTGATGCCCAATATCAGTACACACTGGAGAGCGATGACTGGTTGCTTCTGAAAAAATGGACGCCTGTCGTGACCCATGCCTTACAAAAACTACCGATGCTGGTTGATGTTCGCTCTGATCTGCAGGATCGGGGGCGTGCAGATCGTTTATACGTCGATCGGGACACGCTTGCCCGCCTCGGAATATCCATGGCCAGTTTTGATGATGCCCTCGATAGTGCCTATGCCCAGAGGCAAATCTCATTGATGTATGCATCCAAAAATCAATATCATGTTGTCCTAGATGTCCCCCTTGATTTGCAGTCCTCAAGTGCCAGCTTGCAGTCCATTGAATTACCCTCAGCCATGAATGGAGCCATGGTGCCCTTGACGGCATTGTTTCGAAGGGTGCCTGATTCCGATACGCTCACAGTCAATCACCAGGATCAGTTTGCGGCGGCAACGGTATCCTTTAATTTGAAGTCAGGCGGTGCGTTGTCTGCCGCGAGTGCCGCGATTGAACAAAGCGTGAAAGGTCTGCATTTGCCGGCTTCGATTCATGCCAGTTTTCAAGGGACTGCGCGAGCTTTCAGTCAGAACAAATCCAATGAACCTTTGTTGATTCTGGCTGCCATTGTTATGGTCTACGTTGTTTTGGGGATGCTGTACGAGAGCTTTCTGCACCCGCTGACAATTCTTTCAACCTTACCCTCAGCTGGAGTTGGTGCCTTGTTGGCGATGCAGCTCTTTCATGTTCAACTGACACTGATTTCCATGATCGGCCTGATTCTGTTGATTGGAATTGTCAAGAAGAATGCCATCATGATGATCGATTTTGCCTCCCAGGCACGCAAAAAAGGCGCTGACCCGTTCACGGCCATTGAGCAGGCTTGTTTAAAAAGGTTTCGCCCCATCATGATGACAACTCTATCCGCTTTTTTTGGGGCTTTACCTCTGGCGCTGGGCTGGGGTGAAGGAGGGGAGATGCGTCAACCCTTGGGTATTTCCATTATGGGTGGTTTGGTTGTCAGCCAACTTTTGACTTTGTATACCACTCCGGCGGTGTACCTTTTGCTGGAGCGCTGGCGTACGGTGAAGGAGGTATCGAGGTGATGCAGTGGCGATTTTTTACGGTAATCTGTTGTCTGGCTTTTGGTGGTTGTGTGATGGGGCCAGATTATCATCGCCCGGATATGCACCTTCCAGAATATTTTTCCGGGGCTGGAACCCAATGGCATGTTGCCAGAGTGACGGATCGCATCGATCGTGGTGCCTGGTGGCTCATGTTCGCTGATCCCGAACTGGATCGTTTGGAAAAGCTTTCTTTACAGCAAAACACGACTCTGGCGATTGCGGTCGCCCAGCGTGACCAGGCGGTTGCCCAACTGGCTGCCGTACGTGCCAGCCTTTGGCCCACTTTGGGATTTACAGCGCAGCAGCAGCATAACCATAGTTATTTTCTGGCCCAGGCCAATCACAGTGTTGGTTTTCAGGCCAGTTGGGAGCCTGATTTCTGGGGGCTCGCCCGTCGTGCGATTGAGCAGCAGGGTGCAGCTGAGCAATCGGTTGAAGCACAGATGGCTAGTGTGCGTCTGAGTACAACGGCCCAAGTAGCGCAGACCTACTTCAGCTTGTTGCAGGTTCATGAGCGTACCCGTCTGGATCAGCATGCAGTGGACCTGAGTGAGCGGATTCTGGAACTGACCCGCGCCCAGGAGCAGGCTGGAACCGTGAGTCATGCTGCAGTATTGCAGGTTATGGCGCAGTTGGATAATGCAAAATCGCAGTGGCAACAGGATCTCTGGCAAGGGGAGCAACTGGTGCATGCGCTGGCCGTAGAATGTGGTCAATTGGCAACCGGTTTTGTATTGCATCTTGGGCAGTGGCCTCGTCTACCGGATATCCCCAAGGGAATTCCAGCTGATATTTTGTTGCAACGACCGGATGTGGCAGCGGCGGAGCGATCAGTAGCGGCTGCCAATGCGGGTATTGGGTTGGCTGAAATTGCCTATTTTCCCACGGTAACCCTTGCGGCCAATATCTCCTGGCAGTCGAACAAGTGGGGTGACTGGATTCGGGCACCGAATCGTTATTGGTCGCTTGGGCCGACTCTGGCTGAAACCCTGTTTGACGGTGGCAAGCGTGCCGCTCAGGTGCGTCAGGCCAAAGCAGCCTGGCGGCAGAGTGTTGCGACCTATCGCGGTCAGGTACTGACTGCGGTTCAGGAGGTAGAGGATGATCTTAGTGCCATCAATGGACTTGCACAGCAGTCTGCGCGAACGAGGGTGGCAGTTCAGACGATGCTGGATAATGAGCATGTCACCTACAATCAGGTACAAGCCGGTACAGCCTCCGATATTGATCTGCTCAATGGCCAACTGAGTGTCTTGAGTGAGCAGCAACTGGATCTGGCTGTTCAGGCACAGCGTTATCTGAACACGGTGTTTTTGGTGCAGTCCCTGGGGGGAGGTTGGTCGACAAAAGGTTCTTGACAGTCTCTAATCATTCCATTACAGTGAACACACGTACACCGAAACATGTTTTTGTTGGACAAAAAAACAAATGTGTGCGTTAATTCACATATCTGAAGGGTGTTTTGCCTGACAATCCGGCAAAATGATAAAGTTGGGTTGTTGCTAGGAAGACGCAGAGTAGCCGCCCTGCTGGCGCTACGGCGAAGGGATGTCGCTGGGTATAATTGACTGAATAACCTGTGAGGTACCGAACATGACAATGATCGAGCCTGATCTTTTGCAGTTTGTGGGGATCGTTGGTCTGGTGATTTTGCTAGCTGGATCGATTCATGCCAGACACTGGCTGGGTGTGCTTTCAGCAGTCGCATGTCTTTTGTCGGTGGTTAGTGCTGATGTGCTTGTTTTGCCAGCCCATTGGTCCTGGATCCCGGTTGCGGCTTTCGTGGTGTTTGCTCTGGCCGGTGGATTTTATCTCTATCTTCAATACCAGCAGCGGTTAAGCGTTCAGCAATAAAAACATCAGAACAATCATAACCGGGAGTCGATCAGACTCCCTTTTTTCTCTGGAATTCTGCTGGTTGATCACTCAAGCTGGGTGAAAATGCAGGTATATTTCCTTAACCAGCTCCGGAATATCGGCAAGCATGGGCTCGGCAATCTTCCGGTTTTTGCGTAGTGAGCGGATCTGGGGGTCATCATCAAGGTCAGCACCAAGAACCATGGGCAGTGTTAGCTCTGCCATAAGGGATTCATCTTTGAACCACTGTTCTTCCTGAAGAAAAACAACTTCCATAAATCCCTCACACCAGTCAGAAAGATCCTCGTCTCCAAGGCTGAACTGGCAGGGGATATCCAAAGGTGCGTCGTGGTAACAACAGGATGCCAAATGCTTCTGCCAGTCCTGAATTTCACGAATAATTGCCGGTGGAGTTGCGTTGAAATCAAAACCAAGTTCAGCCATCCATACTTCTTGCTTTGTGGTAGGGCCAGCACTTAATGCGGTGAGGAATCCATGCAAAAAAGGAATGTTGAGGTCATCCCGCTGTTCAATGGCTTGAAGTAGGCTGCTTGATGGAAAGGAAAGAGTCGCGCTATTCATGGCAAGTGTCGGGTTCCCGTTGCGATCATTGACAATACACCTAGGTTACAACTAGGTTAACCCAACCGACAAGGAAACACGAGCATGCAGAGTGCCAAATATTGGGTCACTATGGAAGATCCCGTTTCATTGACGCATATGCGTGTTCTGGTTGTTCCCAATAGACGACGTCAACGTATTGGACTGTTCGTTCGTGCGGGCTTTATTGAAGTGCGAACGCCGTTGCGTATTCGTGAGGCGGTTTGGCGTGCATTTCTTCTCAAGCACTGGCAACAGTTGTATGTGGAGCAACAGCATGCCCGGGAGCGAGGTGTTCAACCTGCGTTGCCAGAGTTTTGTTGGGTGCAGGGTCAACGCCTTGCATGCCAGGTATTCTTAGGTGCTGAAGAAGAGCGGATTGAGTGGAGTGGGAATGCTCTGCATATACATGTGGCGAACTCAGAACGATGTGAGCATGTTTGGCAGGCATGGTGTCTGGAGCGATGCATGACTGATTTGTTGGTTCCCATTGAGCGAGTGATCATCCGTGGACAAACTTTGGGCCTCGTTCCTAAGCTACTTCGGTTTAAAAAGTTGCGCTCGAGTTGGGGGATCTGTCATGCACGTGGCGATATCCACTTGGCGACGGCATTGTGGTCAGTTCCGTTCAAACTGGTGGACTTCGTGGTTTGCCATGAATTGTGTCATCTACGACACATGAACCATGGTCGAGAATTTTATGGATTACTGGCTCAATTGGCACCGGACCATGTGCGCCTGAATCGCGAGTTGCGCGCCTTTGGGCATGTCCTGCGTTCAGGATTAGAGTAATTGCTCTTGAGTAATTACTCTAATTACATGATTTAATTACAATTTTGTTTGAATTTTTTCTCTTGGAATGTGGCAAATGTCGATAAAATGGTTACACTGTATTCAAGCCTCTCGGGGGAAGAGGGAAGACCAATGGGCACAAGTCAAGGGAGTTTAGCAATGCGTTATTTTGTTACTGGAGCTACAGGGTTCATAGGCAAGTTTCTGATCGAGAAACTGCTGAAACGAGGTGGTGATGTTTATGTGCTGGTGCGTGAAGGCAGTGGCAGCAAATTTGTTCAATTGCAGCAGCGTATGGGACATCTGTCCGGACGCTTGCACGCTGTTCATGGTGATCTCAGTCGGCCTGGTCTGGGCTTGAGTGAAGCAGATCAGAATAAGCTCAGTGAAGGACTGGATCATTTTTTTCATCTGGCGGCAATTTATGACATCAAAGCCTCCGAGGAAGAGCAGGTCAAGGCGAATGTACTCGGCACACAGCATGCGCTCCAAGCTGCGCATGTGTTGCAGGCTGGATGTTTCCATTATGCCAGTTCAATTGCTGTTGCTGGTTTATACCAGGGGACTTGGCGTGAAGACATGTTTGAAGAGGCGGAAAAGCTGATTAATCCGTATTTACGCACCAAACATGAAGCCGAAAAGATTGTAAGAGAACAAAGCAAGGTTCCGTTTCGGATTTACCGCCCCGGTATGGTGGTTGGACACTCCAGGACTGGAGAAATGGACAAGGTCGATGGTCCCTATTTTTTCATGCGTCTGATCAAGAAATTACGTGCCTCTTTGCCACCATGGGTGCCTATGTTGGGTGTTGAAGGTGGTCGCCTTAATATCGTTCCTGTTGATTATGTCACGGATGCGATGGATTTTCTTGCGCACAAAGAAGGCCTGGACGGTCGGGTATTCCATTTGACTGATCCCAAACCCTTTAAGGTGGGTGAGGTTATGAATCTGTTGGCGCGGGCCGCGGCAGCACCACAGTTTACCATGCGTATTGATGCACGTATGGCTGCGTTCATTCCCAAATCGATTACTGGTCCAGTAAGCAAGTTGCCACCGGTGCGTCGTCTGCGTCAGCAACTGCTGCGCGATCTGCAGATTCCTGAAGAGGCGTTGGGATTCCTGACTTATCCAACCAAGTTTGATTGTCGTGACACCCAAAAAGAACTCAAGGATTCTGGTATTTCTTGCCCATCTCTTGAGTCTTATGCAGGGGTGATGTGGGATTACTGGTTGCGGCATCTCGATCCGGATTTGTTTGTGGATCGCACCCTGGCAGGCAATGTTGCTGACAAGGTTGTGATGATCACGGGGGCATCATCGGGTATTGGTAAGGCAACAGCTTTGCGGCTTGCTGAAACGACCGCGCGTATTGTTCTGGTTGCACGTGATCCGGAAAAGTTGCAGGAAACCCGGGCTGAAATCGAAGCCATTGGTGGTCGGGCCTGGACCTATAGTGCCGACATTTCCAGTATGGAAGATTGTGACCGCCTGATCGAGCAGGTTATTGCAGATCATGGACAGGTTGATGTGCTGGTGAATAACGCCGGTCGTTCCATTCGTCGCGGCATTGCTGCAGCCTATGACCGCTTCCATGATTATGAACGTACTATGCAGTTGAACTATTTTGGCGCTTTGCGTCTGATTTTGCGTTTGCTGCCACATTTTGAAGCTCGTCATACCGGGCATGTCATCAATATATCATCGATCGGTGTTCTGACCAATGCGCCCCGTTTCTCGGCTTATGTGGCTTCAAAGGCGGCTTTGGATTCATTTTCACGCTGTGCAGCTTCTGAGTTTTCTGATCAGGGCATTCATTTTACGACCATCAATATGCCTCTGGTGCGTACCCCCATGATTGCTCCAACAAAGATCTATGATCATGTGCCAACCATTAGTCCTGAGGATGCAGCGGACATGATTTGTGATGCCATCATCAGTCGAAAGAAGCGTATTGCTACTCGTCTTGGTATCTTTGGACAGGTACTGCATTTCATGATGCCAAAAACAACTGAAATCATCATGAATACCGGATTCAAGATGTTCCCAGATTCGGATGCAGCCAAGGGTGGCAAGAGTGCCGCACCGCAGGCTCCAACAACGGAGCAGATGGCGTTTGCTTATTTGATGAAGGGAATTCACTGGTAAGTTGCAGATGTTTCCCGGCGCTTCGGGGTAGGGGGGTGCCGGTTCAATCGTTCCACTGAGGGGTATGCCCATGCATACC
>JAJZUM010000079.1 GCA_021848605.1 Pseudomonadota bacterium
TTATACGCTGGCGCAGGCTGCGGGGAATGCGACGGCCTTTACGATTAACCCAGCGGCGTTAACCATCACGGCCAATAACGACACGATGACCTATGGGGCGACGGCCTTTGATAATCCATTAGGTTATGTTCTTAAGGGATTGGTCAATGGTGATACTGCGAGCAGTCTGACCAGTGCACCAACGGTCTCGACGACGGCCAAGGTTTATGATGGCAAGACGGCTGGGTCGGGGTCGCCCGTACAGTCGAGTGGTTATCCGATCAATGTATCGGGTGCCGTTGATCCGAACTACAATATCACTTATGTTCCCGGGATTATGACGGTTAATCCGGCGGCACTGTTTTATACAGCGAACCCGTCCACCATGACGTATGGTAGTGCATCGTTGCCGGCTTTGTCGGGTAGCGTTACGGGTCTGGTTAATGGTGATCAGGCAGGATCGGTTTATTCTGGGACGTTGTTGTTCAGCTCTGCTGTAACGAATAAAAGTGCTGTCGGTAATTACGCTATTACCGGATCGGGTGCCGCTGTTCTGGCGTCGAATCCGGATTATCAGATTACGATTGGACAATCAGCCTCAAATGCGACGGCACTCTCGGTTATTCCTATTCAGTTGACTCCGACGTTGATTGGCAGCAATAAGTTGTGGGATGGTACTAATGTTTTAGCCACTCCTGATTTAACAACGACCGGTGTGTTGGCAGGCGACCAAGTGAATTTGTCCGGTAAGGCAACCTATTCAAGTACGGCAGGTACTAATCTGACCATCACTGCGACGAATATTGCTCTAGGTGGAGCATCAGCAAGCAATTATTCGCTGTCTCAATGGTTGAGCCAGAATAGTGTTCTTACGGCAACAGGCAATATTACTCCGGCGCCCTTGTATGAGGCCGCTGTTTTGCCTGAAGGTTACCAAGTGGAAAATACGCCTGTTGCGCAGCAGGCCGAGCCACAGCTGGATGCCCAGGCTTCAGCAGAGCATGTTCCTGCATTTGAAGTCGCAGCATATAGGGGAGCATCTATAGCAAATGGCGACTCGCTTGTTCGTGTTGTCGGTGATGGAATGTTGATGCCTTGAGCACTATAAGGATTAAGGAAAATATTATGAAGAGTAAAATGCATCAGCTTAAGGCGAAATGGGTTTTGTTAGTTGCTGCGCTTGGTATTCAGGGTTGTGGCAGTGGTGTGGGAAATAATTCGGTCCTGCCGGTACCGGCTGTGTCGAACCCTTTGGCTTCGACCGTGACTCAGTCATCGGTGCCACCATTGGCTGTAGGTAGTACGACCGTGACCAGTTCGCCAGTGAGTTATACAGGCACAAGCCTGACTTCATATAACAAAGTCGTGGGTGACCGCAGCAATATGGGGGTGGGGTATCTTTTGGAAAGTCCTGCGCTCGATGTCGCAGCCCAGGCGCATGCGAAGTACCTTGCTGCCCAGAATCCCCCAACAGAGTCCCATAATGAATCTCAAGGCTCCCCCGATTTTTATGCGACGACTCCTTATGCTCGTGCCATAAAAGCTGGTTTTTCACCAAGTTCAGCCTGGATTGATGAGTCGATCGGTGATGCGTCGAATTGTGCCGGTCAGCTGATGGATACCGTTTATCATTTGCAAGAACTCACAAGTAATGCTCAGCAAATTGGTATCGGATCTGTCCCGGGCTGGGCCTGTGTGATTGATGTGGCAACGGTTACGGGAACATCCAATCTGGTCCAGCCAACGAACGGTGCAGGTGTTCCAACGACGGGTGGGCAGCAATTACCGGCTGGGGTACTTGGGGTATATCCTTATAATGGTCAGTCGAGCGTGCCGGATGCGATGTCCTTGAGTGAGCAACCAGCACCACCGCTCCCTTCTACGTATACGAATCCGGGGCATCCGGTACTCATGAGGGCAGGAGTTGCGCTGTCAACGGATCAGTTGACCGTGACGTCGATGGCTATGGTCGATACCTCGAAAAATGTTATCTCAGGCGTCTTGTTGCTTGATCCCGTCGCGGCGGTGAATTCGGCATCAATCTCTTCGACCACAGTGACGATTGTGTCTGATGCAAACATCATGCAAGGGGTTGCTGTCTTTGTCCCTCAGTCTGCCTTGGTCTCGGGGATGACGTACACGGTAACATTCCAGGGTGCCATGGGCGCTGCATCGTTGAGCAACACCTGGGCCTTTACGGCACAGTAATGGGTGAAGTGTGCGTGTTCTTAGGAATGAGTGGTTCATAATTCTGTGGTCAATTTTTCTGATACATGCGGCATGGGCAGATATTTATCGAAAAATTGAGAATGGTCAGGTCATTTTTTCGGATACGCCCTTTGCTGGCGCCCAGAAAATTGAATTGGGGCCGATCAACACCATATCGGGTATGGACTCGTCCATCAGTGCCATGGAAGAGATCAGCCATTCGAAAGTGCCTCATTTTCAGGTAAAAATTGTTTCTCCAGTTGATGGAAAAACCTACCAGCATGGCAAAGATATCCCTATATCGTATCGGGTCGAACCTTCCATGCCTGCACAGGATAGGACTGTAATTTTGATTGATGGTCAGGAATCGGGTTCGCCGGTAATGAGTGGGCTGGATCGGGGGGCGCATATGGTGGAGGTCAGGATTCTGGATGCATCTGACCATAAAATTGCCAGTTCGGCAGCCCATTTTCTCATTTATCAGCACTCTTTGTTCCAGCCTCATCCTTGAGTGATGTGTCATGTGGGACAAAACATTAATTGCATCCAGTCCTGTATTGGATCGATATCTGCAGAGTCATCCTGATGTCGCTACGGAGACATCCCTTTGGAACACGATTCAAACACGACAGAGTTTTGAACAGGCTGTAGGTTTGCTTCAATCCATTTCGGAAGAGCAAGGGTATATGTCAGCCCTGCGTCAGTTGCGCACTGAACAGCAAATGCGCTTTATCTATCGAGAACTCTATGCAATAGGTTCATTGCAGGAAAGGATGCGAGAGCTATCTGATTTTGCCGATGTTTGTGTCAAGGCAGTGCTGAGGTGGATTGATCCAGATGATCGTCTGGGTTTGATTGTTTTTGCTTTGGGTAAGCTTGGGGGGGGTGAGCTTAATCTTTCCTCCGATATTGATCTGGTCGTCTCTTGTGTCGATGCGTCCCATGCCGACAAAGCCCAACGTGCCATTCAGCAGTTCGTACGGATTATGACGACCCCGACAGCAGACGGCTTTGTGTTCCGTGTGGACCTGCGCCTGCGGCCTTGGGGCGACGGAAGTGCGCTTGTTGTTTCGCTGCCTGCGCTGGAATCCTATTACGAACGACACGGCAGGGATTGGGAACGTTATGCCTGGATCAAAGCAAGAGTCATTTCCGGTCGAATTGAAGAGGGAGAAGAGTTCCTGCGCAGGTTGCGACCATTTGTATATCGCCGCTATCTGGACATGGCCGCTGTTCATGGTCTCAGTCACATGAAGGCCCAGATTGAACGTGAGGAACGACGTACGCATGGGCAGAATATCAAGACTGGCAGAGGCGGTATTCGAGAAGTTGAGTTTGTGGTGCAGGCTTTTCAGCTGTTGCGAGGAGGTATGGATGGCGCTCTTCAGGTCAGCTCAATCCTGACTGTGCTGCACGTGCTTGAGCAACGCCCCTGGTTACCTAAGACAATCATTGAACAACTTCGTCAGGACTATCTCTGCTTGCGACGTCTTGAGCATCTCATTCAGGCTCAGGAAGATCAGCAGACGCAACAGTTGCCCCAGGATGAATGGGCTCGTAGCGGAATCATTCGGGTTCTGGGACATGATTCTTGGCAGCATTTTGAGCGGGATCTTAGCCAGTGTCAGGATCGTATCCATGCGGTATTTCATTCGGTAATCACCGAGCCCGCTGACCAGACGGTGGATATTGAACCCGAATTTCGTGATCTTTGGCTTGGAGTACTTGATCAGCCTGTTGCTTGGCTTTCAGGTTTTGCGGTGGAAGCTGAGGCATGGCTTGAGGCTCTCAAGGTGTTCAGATCTGCTCGTGCACTGAGAGCATTGAGTGCAGTAGCTCGCGGTCGTTTGGATGATTTTATGGCGCGATTGCTGCGGCAGGCCACAACATTGGGATGCACAGCAGAGGCGTTGATACATGTCCTAAATTGGGTCGAACAGGTCGCTGGGCGATCAGTCTATCTGCTGCAGGCGGGACAAACTACCGATGGATTGATACGGTTGCTTCGCATGGGGCAACAAAGTCCGGGGCTTCTTGAGTTGCTCGGTCGTTATCCAGCCGTTCTGGATGAGGTTTTGACGGGTTCGGTTTTGCCCCAGTTGCCTACACGGGAGGAATTACGGCGCGATCTGGCTGAACGCCTCATCCGCTTACCGGAACAGGATACGGAGTCTATTTTGAGAACGGTGCGTTGGTTTCATAAGGCGCATCTGATTAAGATTGCTTTGTCGGAAATGGAACATCAGTGTGACTTTCGTGATGTTTCTGAAGCACTTTGTGCGCTGGCCGAAGCGATTCTGGAAAAGATTGTATTTTATGCTCGTCGGTCGCTTGAAGCACGCTATGGTGCCTTGCTGACATCGTTTGAGTTTATGATTGTTGCGTACGGTAAACTTGGAAGTCGTGAATTGGGTTATGCCAGTGATCTTGATCTGGTTTTTATCTATAAACCCGTTCAGAATCAGTCGGTAATGGCCGGACAGGAGTCTGAGCCAGCCATGGGCGCTGCGCGCCTGGGTCAAACGATTATACATTTTCTGACAGCCCCCATGGCAGAGGGAACCTTGTATGAAGTCGATATGCAGTTACGACCTTCGGGCCACTCGGGCTTATTGGTAAGCTCCTGGAATGCCTTTGTCTCCTATCAATCTGAAAAGGCTTGGCTTTGGGAGCATCAGGCTTTGGTCAAGGCTCGTCCGGTTATTGGACCAATGCATCTTTGCGAACAGTTTGCAAGCCTGCGCCATTCCTTACTGGTACGTGCACGTGATTTGGTTCAGTTAACCACGGAACTGACCGCAATGCGATTGAAAATGTTGCAGCAAGGTAAGCATGCTGTACGGCATGGGCACGAGGTTTTTGATATCAAGCATGATTCAGGCGGACTTGTTGATCTTGAGTTCATGGTGCAGTGGGGGGTTTTGTCTCGGGCACATGTTGCCCCAACGCTCACGCAAACGACGCATACCGGACAGTTGCTGGTTATGATGGGTGCCCTGGGATTATTCCCGAAGTCGCAGACGGATGCACTCCTTGCGGCATGGTCACAATACCATCAGCTTTTGCATCAGCGTGGATTGCTGCAGAAATCGGCTATTATTCCGATCAGTGAGGTGGGGTCATGGCCTGTTGTTGTGCAGAAGCAATGGGAACTATGGTTGGGGCGCCAAGATTGATAACAGCAGACACAGAACTTTTGCTATGATCACTTTTTAAGGTTTTCTGGCGAATGTTTTCTTATTAACGAGGAGTTTTTGTCATGTCGATGTCTGATCGGGACGGTGTCATCTGGTACGATGGACAACTGGTTCCGTGGCGCGAGGCGACCACGCATGTACTGACCCATACACTGCACTACGGCATGGGCGTTTTTGAAGGAGTGCGGGCCTACAAGACGGATCAGGGTACATCGATTTTTCGGTTGCAGGATCATACCGCGCGTCTTTTTGATTCAGCCCATATCATGATGATGAAGATGCCGTTCAGTCGTGCTGAAATCGATGCGGCTCAGCAGCAAGTGGTACGGGAAAACAATCTTTCTTCGGCATATATCCGTCCAATGGTGTTTTACGGTTCTGAAGGGATGGGGCTTCGTGCCGCCAATCTGAAGGTACATGTCATCGTTGCGGCGTGGGAATGGGGTGCCTATATGAGTGCCGAGGCACTAGAACAGGGGATTCGGGTACGAACTTCAAGTTATACGCGCCACCATGTCAACATTTCCATGACCCGTGCCAAGGCTAATGGTCATTACATCAACTCCATGCTGGCTTTGCAGGAAGCGCTTAGTGCGGGTGCGGAAGAGGCTTTGTTGCTTGATCCGGAAGGTTATGTTGCCGAAGGCTCGGGTGAGAATTTCTTTATGGTCAAGGACGGGGTGCTTTATACCCCTGAACTGACCGCCTGTTTGAATGGGATTACCCGCAAATCAATATTTGTTCTGGCTGAAGAATTGGGTGTCAAAGTCGTTGAAAAACGGATAACACGCGATGAAGTATATATCGCTGACGAAGCCTTTTTCACTGGAACAGCGGCTGAAGTGACACCGATTCGTGAGCTAGATGGTCGAATGATCGGTGCAGGACGTCGTGGTCCCATTACAACTTCGCTGCAGAAACTCTATTTTGATGTGGTCCATGGGCTGCATGAACGCTACGCCCACTGGTTAACTTCGGTTGAATCTGCATAAAAGAGAGACCCTATGCCAGAACGAGTGCTGGTGGTGGCACCTGCCTGGGTTGGTGACATGGTGATGAGCAGTCCCTTGTTGCAAATGATCAGGCAGCGTCATCAGGATGCCGAGATTCATGTTCTGGCGCCCGAATGGACGCGGCCGTTACTGCAGCGTATGCCCGAGGTGACGCACATTCATGCTATGCCCCTTGGTCATGGTCGTCTCGGTCTGGTGCAACGTTGGAAGTTGGGGAGTGCTTTGCGCTCCTTGAAGTTCACGCGGGCAATTGTTTTGCCCAATTCGTGGAAATCAGCCTTGGTTCCATGGGCTGCACAGATTCCGAAGCGAACCGGTTGGCGCGGAGAGTGGCGCTACGGGTTGCTCAATGACATTCGTCGGTTGCGCCCCGAGCAATGGCCCCGCATGGTCGATCGATTTGTGGCTTTGGGGTCCGATATGTGGAATCAAGGCGAGGATATTCCACTGCCCCGACTTGTCTGTGACCGCATCGATGTGCATCGAGCCTGCGAACGACATCAATTAAACCAGTCTTTACCTGTGGTAGCACTCTGTCCGGGTGCGGAATTCGGACCATCCAAACAATGGCCTGTGTCTTCTTACGCCAAACTTGCCCAAGCATGTCTTTCGGCAGGTACGCAGGTATGGATTTTTGGCTCGGAAAAGGATCGCGATACCGGAAACCGGATCTGTGCTGAACTGAGCGATCAGAATGGGCATGTATTCAATCTTGCCGGTATGACAAAACTGGAGGAAGCCGTTGATCTTTTGACTATTCCGAAAGTTGTTGTCAGCAATGACTCGGGCTTAATGCATGTGGCTGCCGCAGTCGCGCCCAGCCGGGCACTTGTGGCACTTTATGGTTCAACGTCAATGACTTTTACTCCACCCCTTGCTCCAGCAGCCACGATGCTGAGCCATCCCCAGCCCTGCAGCCCCTGTTTCCGTCGAAGCTGTCCTCTTGGTCATCATGCTTGCATGGTTGGTTTGGATGTTGCCAGGGTCTGGTCTGTGGTCATGCAGGCGTTAACGCAATGAATGTTCTTTTCATCAAGACATCTTCACTCGGTGATGTCGTGCATGCATTCCCGGCTATTCAGGAATTGGCCCAACACAAACCTGATGTTGCTATTGATTGGATGGTTGAAGAAAATTTTGGAGATTTGGTTCGTCTGCACCCCAAAGTCCGTACGGTGATCCCTGTTGCTTTAAGACGCTGGCGCAAGAATTTATTGGCCGGGAATGTACGTCGGGAATATCGCGCATTTCGGGAGCAGATTCGCCAAACGTCCTATGACTATGTCATTGACGCACAAGGCTTGCTGAAGAGCGTATGGTTGATGCGTGGATTGGATGGTATCAGGGCTGGCCTGGATTGGGGCAGTGTTCGCGAGCCGCTTGCCAGCCTGTTTTATAGTCATAAATATCCGGTTGACAAGCAACTTCATGCGGTTGAGCGTAATCGAGTCTTACTGGGAAAAGTTTTTGGGTATGAACCAAGAGGTCATGTAACGGTGCCTTTCAAACTTGGCTCTGAGCAGCTTTATCCAAATGCCCTATGGTTGCTTCATGGTACCACCTGGTCAACAAAGCATTGGCCTGAAACTTCATGGCGCAGGCTTGCCGAGTTGCTTCAGCAGGCTAACATTGCAGCCGTCGTTCCTTCAGGCTCGGATGCAGAGCGTGCTCGCGCGGAGCGTCTGTGTTCGGGTCTTCCCGTGATTCATCCTTTGCCACCCTTATCGCTGCGACAAATTGCGGAATCACTCGCATCAGCACGTTTAGTTGTGGGTGTTGACAGTGGTCTTGGGCATATCGCTGCCGCCATGGGACGGCCCATATTGGGGCTTTATGGAGCGACTGATTCGGTTCGGACGGGCATGCTTGGTCAGAGTGTTGTTAACTTGCAGGCTAATTTGCCCTGTAGTCCTTGTCAGAAAAGAAGCTGTGCCTTGAGTCCGAATCAAGAACAGCTGTCCTGGCCTCCTTGTATGGCAAGTATTGAACCTGAACGGGTCTTTGAATGGATTTTGGAGCACGCTCAATGAACATGGTGCCCATTTCTGCTGTGATTATTGCCTTGAACGAAGAAGCTCGCCTTAGGGACTGTCTGATGTCACTGGCTTTTTGTGAGGATATACTGGTTGTAGACTCAGGAAGTACGGATGCAACGGTTGAAATTGCCCGTTCTTGTGGGGCGCGCGTTCTTCATCAGGCATGGTTGGGATTTGGAGCACAGAAACAATGGGCGGTAGAACATGCGAACCATGATTGGGTATTGTGTGTGGATGCTGACGAGCGAGTCTCTGAACAACTGGCTGAATCAATCGTGCTTCATTGTGGAAAGCCCGGCCTGCAGGCGTATCGGTTTCCCCGTTGTAATCTTTTTCTGGGGCGCTATCTTCGCCATGGAGAAGGCTATCCGGATTGGTCGCTCCGGTTGTTTGACCGTCGCCATGGGCGATGGTCTGAAGACCCGGTTCACGAAAAAGTCATCATTGTGGGCAAAGTCGGCACTCTAAAGGGGGACCTGATTCATGATTCAGCAGATTCATTGTATCACTATATGCAAAAACAGAATCGTTATACCACACTACAGGCTGAACGTCAGGGTGTCATGACAAAGCGTGGTGTCGTATGGTCTATGGTATTCAGCCCGTTCGTGCGTTTTTTTAAGTTTTACTTTGTCCGGCTGGGGTTTCTTGATGGCTGGCCCGGCTTTATTCATATACTTATCGGATGCCTAAACAGTTTTTTTAAATATGCAAAAATCTACGAGCAACAACGCCAGCAAAAGCTGGCATCACAATAAGCCGGCTGGAGTCCCTCGCCAGCCAGTGCCACGAAGACTTTCGACATGGATGGTGGTTATTCTCTTATGGATGGTCCATTGGCTCCCTTTTCCTATTTTGCGACTTTTGGCCCAGGTGTTGGGAACACTTCTTTATTGGCTGCCAACTTCGAGAAAAAAGATTGGGTTGCGTAATCTTCAACTCTGCTTTCCTGAATGGTCACTGCCAAAACGTCAACACTGTTTGCGAAACCATGTGGTGGAACTGGTCAGCATGTTCCTGGAGTATGGCTATCTCTGGTTTTCAAGCCCGGAGCGCCTACGCCGGCTCATGCCGATTGAAGGACTGGAGCATTTGCAAGCACTTGAAGGTCAGCCTGTTATTCTCTGTATGCCACATTTTGCTGGCCTTGATTTTGGAGGGCTACGCATCTCGTTGGAAACCCCTGTCGTGAGCATGTATTCCCGGCAGAAAAGTAGCGACTTTGATGCTTGGGTTGAAGGACGGCGTTTGCGTTTTGCTACAGGTAAAATTGTGTCTCGTCAGGATGGAATTCGACCTGCTTTGCGTGCACTGCGGCAAGGGTACCGTTTTTATTATCTTCCCGATCAGGATTTTGGTACCCGGGATGCAGTGTTCGTTGATTTTTTTGGTATTCCGGCAGCGACGATTACAGGGATGTCACGCATGGCCCACGCTGCTCAGGCAAAGGTGATTCCTTGTTATCCTCGTCGGGAATCGTGGGGGTATACCTTGGTCGTCGAGCCGCCCATGGCCAATTTCCCGAGCGAGGATGTCGCTCAGGATACACGGCACATGAATGCCCTGATTGAACGACAGGTCTTGATTCGACCCGAACAATATTTCTGGCTGCACAAACGTTTTAAAAGCCGTCCACCGGGGCAGCCGAGCTTGTACTGATTGGGGATGAAGGCAATTCCCCTGACGCAGTTGGAGCGGTTGTGCTGGATGCTGCAGATGGGGTTTCGGTGTTTTGTTCTGGTGAAACTCGCATCAGATCAGGATGAGCATCAGGATCTGTCGCTGAGGTTAACGTTCCTGTCGCCTGGTTAAACCAGACTTGTTGCACATCGTTTGGCATGCTCCAACCTTTTTCTGGTTGACCAGCCAAAGCTTCTTTCATGAATGCGTTCCAGATCGGTACTGCGGCCACGCCACCAAATTCACCCGGGCCAAGCCCCTTAGGCTCATCAAAGCCAACCCAGGTGACGGCAACGAGGTTTGGATTGTAGCCATCAAACCATGCATCGAAAGCATCATTGGTCGTACCGGTTTTGCCAGCAAGATCGCTCCGTCCCACGGCTAGCGCACCCCGACCGGTGCCATGCAAAATAACATCCTTGAGCATGCTGGTCATCATGTAGGCAACTGAAGGTGCAATAACCCTAGGAGCATGGTGGTTCCATTGAGCGGGTGAACAGGAGTCTACACATGCCGATAGCGGATTTGCCCGGTAGATTGTTTTGCCCTGAGCATTGACAATATGATCAATGAAGTAGGGGTTTATCCGGTATCCACCATTGGCAAAAGTGGCATACGCCGTTGCCATCTGAATAGGCAACATATCAGCGGTGCCTAAGGCCAAGGTCAGATTCTGGGGCAACTGGCGGGCGGGCAGACCAAATTTGCCCAAATAGTTAATAGCATAATTCAGTCCTACGGTTTGCAGAACCCGAATGGAGACAAGATTTCTTGACAGATAAAGTGCTTTGCGCAGCGTAATGGGACCCATGAACTCGCCATCATCATCTTGGGGAGTCCATACCTTGTCTCCAAAAGTAAAGCTGAGTGGGCCATCGTCAAACAGGGATGCAGGTGAGTATCCCTTGTTGAGTGCACTGGCAAAGATGAACGGTTTCATGGACGAGCCAACCTGACGACCACCCTGTGTAATTCGGTTGAATTTGCTTGAAAAAAAGTCAAATCCACCCACCAGTGCCTGTACAGAACCATCTCTTGGGTCAAGCGCAACGAGAAGCCCTTGAACCTGAGGTAGTTCGGCAAGTTCCCATCCGGAAGGCACTTGCATGCAGCGAATAATGTCGCCACGGTGCACGATTTGATATGCAGACTTAGGCTCAAATCCTATACGTCCATCAGCAAGAGCTTTGCGGGCCCATTTCAGGCCATTCCAGTTGATCGTGATCTCCTGACCATCACGTAACTGAGCCCTGGCCGAAGTTTCTGAGACATTAATAATCTCGGCAGGATACATCCCGTTTATGACGTGATAGTTTTCAAGAGGTGTCTGGCTGGCAAGCCCTTCAGGCCCCCGGTAGCCATGTCGATGATCGTAAGCAACTAGACCGGAGCGAACGGCATCATGGGCTGCGTTTTGACGATTTGCGCTCACGGTTGTGTATACCTTCCAGCCGGAGGTATAAATGGACTGACCAAAATGCTCCACCAGGGTGTCTCGAACCATCTCTGCTAGATAAAGACCTTGAACTTCAGAGATGGTACCTCGATAGTTTAATCCAATCGGAGCTTGAATGGCCTGTTGGTATTGTTTGTCTGTTATGTAGCCCAGGATGTGCATGCGTCCAAGAATCCAGTTTCGGCGCTCAATGGCTCGTGGAGCATCATCAACCGGGTTATAGCGCGAGGGGG
>JAJZUM010000080.1 GCA_021848605.1 Pseudomonadota bacterium
CTTCAGCCAGATCGGGGGCCAGTCTGTGTAGCCGGTTCATATCGCACTGGATATGGAAACAGAAATGTGAGTCCATTGGCACACTTAAAAATGTAATGGGATTGGGCATGCCGCAATCATGAGGAGCTTTCCCATTTTGATAATAATCAGTATGGTGCGGTGTCATAACTTCAATCTGCATATTTCCAGAAAATCGAGGATATACGTCCCAAAATTTCAGTACGCCACGCAGAGCGCTGCATGTATTTTCTTCGCTATCTTCCAGCCCAAACAGAATATCCATGATCGAGAAACGATGAGTCTGAGACGAATAGGTTTTCTCTTCAGACCAATCGAACGAGTCGCCCCATGCTCCCGAAGCCAATTCCTGGGCTGCTCTTCTCAGTACACCTTTGATACTGGATCCCGGCAAATACGGAAGACCATAGGGATTGAGAAAGGCAAAACCATTTTCCAGTGGATGTTCATACCCCATACCGGTCATAAAAGGCGCTGTCGATTTGGTCTCGATTCTCATACCTGACCTGTAATCAGGCACAGCATGATCAAAGACCAGCTGTTGTCGCCGATTAAGCTCTTGCAGCATGGCTTTATGAACTTCATTGAATGTCGCTGTCTGCCTCAGACCGAGATTCGGATCGTTTTGTTGTTTTAGTGCCTGTTCATCTTTCTGCCAGTCCCTATCTTGCCAGATCCGCAGGAACACGCCAAATCGCATGCCTGGTGATGCCTTTGCATAATCAATTTGTTGCAAATAATCGGGAACAGCAGCCCTAGTCATGATGATGCTCCTCCTGTGGTTCCAGCCAACTGACGCAACCACTTTAACCAGTTGAGAGCCTCAACCGTAGCAGTCTGATAATTCGCTGAACTCAGCTTCATCAAACTTTCCATGAAGCCCTTATAATCCTTACTGGCAAATAGATTGGGATACCGGGCATGCAGCCAGGCACGCATGTCAGATGCGACACGTTGCTGTGCCTCGTCCTTTTTCCTGCTCTCCATGAAGGCAAGAGTCTGCATCAGTCCACTACCCATAATCATGGTAGGTGTACCCTTGGCAACGCGTTTATATTCTTCTGTGCATGTTGCACAGCAGCTCCAAGCATTGCGAGCTCGTTGTTGTTCCAGTGATTCAACCACACGTTCTGTCATGATCAACCTCCTACAACCGAAGTAAGCATAAGACCGCGCCCCGTACTCGCGTCACCTCCAAGTTGCAGCAACTTGCCATGGATCACTGTTTTAATCCTTTGCATGACAGCCTCAGCAGGAAGTTCTTCTTTCTGGCCGGTACGGGACTGACTGACCATGAGCGAACTGATCATGACGGATTCTGGTGGTAGATTTTCGGTATAGAACAGACCACCATCGGATGCTGCACCGGTTTCATCATCGATGCGAACATGAGCTTCGACTAGAGTGGCATGGCTGGAAAAATAGTCAAAATCACTATCCGTCAGTACGACCAGATCCCTAATCATCTTTTGATGAAAATAGGCGTTTGCTTCCCTTGTTTCAGTCGGAAAGACCATGTCTGCGAATTGTTCCGCCACGGAGCGCAAAGGTACATGCATTCGGGCATTGTACTCAAAGGATTCCAAGTGTATTTTTTGGTCATGATCTGAAAAAAGATCATTATTGGTCAAAAGACACTGGCCCTGCTCTAAATTAAATACAGGCCAGTTAAGCGTATGCCCCATCAGTCCCAACAATCGACTAGCTCGGGCAATTGCTTGTGGACAGGTTGCATAGACATAGCCTTCCCGCGCAGAGCGTATGGGTAGAGCAACCAACTGTGCATCACTGAAACTTACTGCGCCGGCATGAAGCTGACTGCTTTGCGCAACAGGACCAAACAGGGCGCTGAGGTCAGACTCAGCTCCACCAAGTCCTTTAAACCCATGGCGAACAGCGCCTTTAATACCTGATCCGGCAAAAGATGGGTGACGGGTATGTCGTTCACGCTGAATAGGATTGTCAATGACCCCAATTGCTTGCCCTGCCCCCATATGAACAGGACTGATTGCATAAAAAAATACAGCTGCTTTCTTATCAAACATGATTCATTCCTTATCGAGTTGTCCACGGAGCCAATTGGCAGCGATTAAAACCTTCAGCGCAACGATGGGGATTGTGCCACCGTTCATCCCAGAGTCCTTCTTCCACAAGCTTTTGAAGATCGGCAGCTGAACCTTGTAACTGATCAAGCCAGTACACACTGCCTGCCGGAGTAAAGCGCTCAGCTGTTTTGGGACAACCTTTTGCCATGTCCCATCCGGAAATAACGTCGTAACGTCCGGTCGCAAATGCCTGAATCGTCCCCTTCACACCCCCAACATCAAACATCATATCTGTGGACCAGTTCCATCCTTTGGGAAGGAGACAGGGTGTCGTGAGAATAAGACGACAACGACCGGCAGCACTGATAGCCTCATAGTCGGGATGGGATGGCTTCCAAGAAACTTCAGTGATGGCAGTACCACGGCCATCACCACCCAAACGCAATAGTCCATCCCTCGGGAGTTTGCAGCCTGCTGCTCCGACCAAAAAGCCCACGTCCAGACTTTTTTCCTGATGCACATAGGAGCGCATGAATGCTATGACCTGAGAAGAAAACAGATGTCCGTCTGCTGCTGCGCCACGGCTCGCATCAAGACCAACGCCGACACGGGTCTCAAGGGACCATAGCTGGCTCTGATGAAGGATCTGATCGTTAAGGGGGATTTCACCCATCAAATATCGTTGCCAACCAGACTGGGTAAGCCAGTACCCTCCTTCGACTTTAATACGCTCAGCACACTCCAGAATAGGCAGATGCGTACAAGGGGATGAGGACTGAATACCTGATGCCATCATGCGAGGTTGCAGGAGGCTAATTTTCTTGGCGCCGTTATCTTCATAAATAACCATGTCTGCTGGCTTTGCATAGACAGCTTCAACCGAACCATCCTTCCTACGTACGGCCATAAGAAAGTCCGTCAGGCGAAATGAACCCGGCTGTTCCGGTGTGCCTATGGATTCATGGGGCTGGCTGCCGCGTGCAAATTGCTGTAGATCTACACCATCATCGCTAAGAATCCTTGAACGAAGGGCACCGGCTGCTACGGAAGGCCAGGGAGGTAACTGAGATTCACCATAACTTCCGGCAGATCCAAAGAGTTTATTGCCCCTAAGCGTCAAGATATCGAGTGGTTCAAGAAAACGATATGCAATCGGGTTCATTGTGCATCTCCATAACGCAATTCACGAGACAGAAACTCAGCAACCGATAGAAAATTTCCTAACCATTGCAGACGCTTTTCGGGTTGGGACAGAACCAGTTGCACCATGTCATTGACCAAGTCTGAAACTTCATGCTGTTCCACCGCATTTGTACTGGACTGGCGTCTGAACTGATAGCCAAGGAGCGCCACAAGCATGGATGCATTCTGCTCATCAGGCTCGGGGAGATCCGTCATCCATTCGAGGCAATGATAGGCAGCGCGTCGCGACACCTCTTCATGGGCCAGAAAGGCGATCAAGCGATTCAGCGTGTCAAGGGGCTTACCCCACTTGGCGGTCAGATAGAGCGCTCCGCCGGAACGTTTGATGATGGTTATGGAAAAAGCATTGCGACCCCCATCGTGCTTGGCTCTGGCTTCTGAGATGCGCAGCTCACGCAGCACAGCGGACAACGGTGCCTGATGATGAG
Organism: Pseudomonadota bacterium; assembly: GCA_021848605.1. Taxonomy (GTDB): domain Bacteria; phylum Pseudomonadota; class Gammaproteobacteria; order Pseudomonadales; family Moraxellaceae; genus JAJXWR01. The sequence goes on from JAJZUM010000080.1 coordinate 3,695, forward strand.
CAATGACACAGCCACACGATGCCGTTGCCCGATCCCCCATCATGCGCATAAGTCTCATTTTTCCGTTTAGCTTAAGAAGGGCAAAGCCGTTTTCGAGAAAAAGACCATTTTGATTCTGCTCCGCATGTCCTGAATAGTCCCAGCGCGACCGATCAATTTGATTCTGTTCTGCATACCCTGAATAGGCACAGCGCAACCGATCCATGGCTGGCAATACATCCTTGACCGGAAACATGGCGAGGACATCATCACCACCGGAATAAATCAGGCGTCCAAGAAATTCCTGTTCAACCACATAGGGAACCAAGGTTTGAGAAAAATCATTGAGCGCTCCAGAAATGGCCAGATGCCGGTTGGGCGACAAAGCTCGCTTTTGTTGCGCATAGGCAGCAATGGCCGCATTATGTTCACTGAATTTTTTGAACCCATGTTTGACATCGTGATGAAAGCTGGCTTCGTAGCTGATGGCAAAATCCTCACCACCGGCCAGCCATGCGCCCATACGATCCCCGTCCATCTGTATCACAGCGTAATAGGATTCCAGCTGACCATTTTTGGGTGAAAGCAAGGAACGGACTAAAGACTGACGTTCGTTCAGCGAATCATCATCATCCATTTCGAGCAAAGCAGGCAATGAACGTGCGATCTGATAGCGTTCCGGGTTACGATATTTCATCAACTTTTTTGGCAGCACAACAGATTCGCTTCCAAATTGCCGAACCTTGTCGATCTGTTCTTGGGCAATGACATCTGTCTTAGACAGCCATGTGTCGAGTTGATGGGCCAAGGACATGGTATGGGTTGACACGACGAAACGCCCGACTTCCCGACCAAGTATGTCTTCGATCTCCTCGGCAAAAAGCATTGGCCACAGGCGTTTGATAGCAGATAAGCCGCCAAGATGTTCGCCTTTACGGGCCCAGGAGGGCATCACATCGGCAATGCGTGTCCAAAGCGTCTCAGTATGGCGATCCTCAACGAACTCAGGGTCATTTCTGCTCAGACGCTGCCCAGCGGGTATCAATAACTGCTCGGGAGTTGTAGCAAGCCATTCGGTTTCACCGGAGAGTGAACAACGCCAGCCCTTTTGCGACAAGGGTTCAAAGGTTCGGGACATCTTTGCAGCAGCCAGAACCCGTTCGGCCAGATCAAAAACGGCTGGATAAAGTACTCCTGGTTTTGGAGTATAAAAAACACTTCCATCCGTATGAGTTATATTCTTACTGAGAAGCTTCCAGGCAGGAGAATTCAGGAAACCATGGGTTCCCGATGCATCTTTGCCCATCAAATCAGCAACCGCTTTGGACAGCAATGAGGTATCAAGGTCAGTCTGCTTCTCCTGATTACCAATACGGATCAGGGAAAATGGCACAATAGCCCAGTGCAATTCTGGAAACCCATCAAGCTGTTTGTGTATCTGCTGATAGCAGTGGCTTCCCTCTGTATCTGAATACGATGCTTCTGTGAGGAGTCGGTAAACAACCCGCTCTCCAAGTTTTTGCATCCAGGAGCGCAGACCTTTTTCAATGGTGTTCACAAGATCACGTGCCCGATCTTTGGGCACGATCGCAACAAAACGATTCGGCAGGGCTGCCGTAAAGAGTGGATTACTGTCTGTTGCACTTTTTTGCCAGTCACAGGACGAAAACCACTGTTTCGGCAAATGACATTCATCCCTGAGCCATACATCAACCTGTGGAACCCCACGCAATCGTGGGAAAAGGATAGCATCTGGCCCTAATTGCTCACATACCGGCTTCATGGCCTCCCATGCCAGCCGTGAAAGCAGATGTGAACCTGCCCATAGATCGGAAGTCGTTCGGGCTGCTGCAATAAAGCTTTGTACAGGCCCCAGGCTAAGGGAAAGAAGTGCGACCTCACCTTGTTGATCAGCAGCAAAAGCGCCGGCAAATGCTGACGTCAGATCAAGATGATCCCAAATCGTATGGTCTGGTATTCGAGTATCTGCGGGCAAAATACTCCAGAGCAATCCCATTCTGTCGTGATCCTGCTCGTCCTCAAGCTCGGGTCCAAAGCGCCAATAAGCCAGAAGCAGTTTTTTAAAATCATCTTGATCGCCAGCTTCTTTAAGGTCAAGGAACATCTGGGAGAAATGCTTGAAGCTGCGATCCTTGATGGATTCGATCGATACATCCTGAAGTGAACCGAGATCAAACTCTTTTCCGGTGAGCGGATGAATCAACATCGGAGACTTAGTCCAGCGAACCTGTGCCCAATCAGCGACTTTTAAGGTCTTGATGTCACCCGATCGTGTCTGGATGGTTATTTCCTGCATGGGGAACTGAGGGCGGTCAGCTGCAGAAGCCCACCAGTCAGCACGCTGTATATGCCGATAGATCGACGCTGGTATGCCCTTTTTGAACATAATGTGCGATAACACCTCGTCATTATCGGGGTCGATATGTGCTGTATCGAGGCGACCGACACCAAGCAAACGTGTTAAAGCACGGGATGTTCCTCCCTCGTGCCCAGCGGGATCACGCAAAAGAACCAGTGCTTTCTCGGCAGGGTCATGTATGCGGGCAGCAAGTTTGGTTTGCCAAATCAGGGTATCAGGCTCCATGACGACTCCTCAGATCAGCTGTCGAAAAAGTTTGCAGAGTCCGATCGTTACTGAGTAAATCGGCAATAAGATTCCATGCGTGTTCCTGCTGCTTTGCAGTCAACCTGAAACCGCATGCAGTGTCAGGTTGATACGGCATTGCAAAAATCCTGAACGCAATGCCTTCTTTTTCAGGATAAAGCCGCCAACGCAACGGACTAGGCATCCGCCCTCCCGGATCAGCAAAACCCAGCACCCGACGGTGATCCACGCCGTTTATGGATTTTAGGCTGGTACGAACGGAACGACGCAAGAACGCAACTTTTTTCATGGCTTCACTCCAATCCTTCGAGGTCGCACTACTTTTCCAGATCAGCAGTCCATGTTCATTGCGGGCAAAACAGGCAGGCCAATCCCGAGCCAAGCAGTTTTGAATGGGCTGGGCATACGATTCAATTTCGGAGATAAGCAGCGGATTGAGTGGATCAACATCGATAGAGCCCCATCCACCACGACAGCGACTGCCTATTTGTCCGAAGTGCCCAATGAAATGCATGACCCGATCAAAATCCTGATAATGCTCCTCTGGGTAGGCAAGATGAAGCACATGAGAACTTTCGGAAGTTTCAGCTTTAATGCCAACTCTGTCAGAACGTCCTCTGGAGTTGGCTAGGGCAAACCACGCATAACTATAATCTAACGATGTCTGTAAAGGATGGACTCCATTCTGAGTGCCATTAGACCAGAGCTGATCTTCGGCGAACCGGATACGCACCAGGCTACGGTTTGCCCGATTGTTCGTAGTTGAACCATTCCCGACCTGTCCAAACAAGGCACCTTCGCGCGCACGAATTTCGCTCAGTTCATCGTTAAACTTTGGCGCAACAACAATCCGCCACCACTGACGCAGCAACGCCTTGAACGGGGGCGTTCTCCACTGACCTCTTTGCTCTGCATTTCCCAAAAATGCAGGAGAAACCAGCTTGATTTTATACTCAGTTGTTTTCATCACGGTGAGCTATTCCTTAAGTTGCAGTTCATGAGGGGACAGCGCAAGCATGTATCTCCGCAGATCACCTGATTCAGCAGATGGCCTGTTGATGCCAAACCGTTCGACACAAAGTAAACCATATTGTGTCGAGAAGGCCTGATTGATCTTGACCTTACGTTGCTCAATAAAACTTTTTGTCAGGCCGTAGCGATCTTGCCCCGTCACAGAATCCCTAACTTTGAGACCTTGAACCGTGCGATCGGATTCATCAGGCTCCATTTTCTTGATCCGTCGATAACAGGACAGGAACTCATCACCCAGCTCATAATCGTATTCCCCATCGACCAATACCGGTATGCCGCTCTTGTTCTGTTGAAGGCGACGCGCCATAAGCCAGTAAAAAGCAAAGTCCACTTCGCCGAGAATAACAGGTGCATGACCGTTCAGACTGATACGGCATGCTGGTACATCAACCACCAGAAAATTTGCCCGATAAGCCATCTGGGTATTGGCGACAACTTCACTAAAACTCTGTGCATTGAGTAAGACCGGTTGGGGAAGCCATTCACGCAAACGAACAAAGGGGATCTGGGCCAGATGAACTTCCGCAAGGCGCGCATCCACATCTTTTCCTGATCGACTACGGATGGATTTTGGATAGGGGGTTGGATACCAGAAATCAGGACTGGATTCATAATCATCAGCGACCAGAACGTGCGAAAGAACATCCTGTGGGCGACCAAATAGTGAAAGAGCGTACCCCACATAATACCCCATGGTTTTACGACCTCCGGCCAGTGAAACATGCAACGACTGGTCACCATCGGCGGTCAACTTCTGGATACGGTTGACGATCATGTCGGCCATGTACTCATTTTCGACTGGTTTACGGATATCACTCATCGCATTACCCGCAGCATCATGCAGAACATGAATCTGGTCTTTACCAAATATTGGCATTGGACGCTGATAATCTTTGCAAAAGGACTCCAGGATGCCCTGTTCCAGCAATGTAGCGTGAATCCGCCGCGCACCTTCAGCGGTCGAAATCACCTGAATCTCATCCGGAAATGCTAGTCCGAGCTGGTGAATACCATAGAGGGTTTCCGTAATGATTTGTGGTGTCATACCGCTTACGGCGACCAGAACGTGATGATGTTTTTGGAGGTTCATCCCTTTTATTCCCGAAATGCGTACAGAAGAACTCTAGTCCATCTGGCTCCGGCAAAGTTCCTTCAAAAGCTTTTTTGACGATTCCAAGCAAAATTCAAACATTGTCGAAGTATCAATAATAAACGTTCAATTCAACCTTGATACAAATCAACCTTACTATGTATTTCATAGAAAGGAACGTTGTTGAGGCAGATGGTCCTCGGCCTTCTGCTGGGCAAGGCCTTGCTGCAATTCTTCCCCGCCATCCTGCTCGGCATGATCTTGCCTCAACGCTACAAGGGCTGGGCGGTCCTGTTCGGGATTTTCCTGTTCATCAAAGCTCTTCCCCTGTAAGGGACGCTTCTTGCCAGCGACGATTTCAACACCTTTGTATCTCCAGGACCATGACAACGTATTCCAGAGTTATGGCCAGGATACACCGCAAGTTGCGGTGCGCGTCATGATTTGACGCCATGGCTGTGCTGGGTTCTTGTTAACTGCGCGTCAATCCCTAGAATCAACAACGTGAACATCGCAAAAAAATAAGCAGCCAGCCGGATGGCTGTTGAATCTTAATAATGAGATTCAGAACCTTTTCAGATTCATAAAACCTTCGTGAGAAGACTATTGGAAGTCATGCTCACGATGCCTAATTTGGGTAAGGAGTCTCGAAATGGTTACTAAAGCAACCCGTCGGTCAATGGTGGTCGATCTGATCGGTATCCGATCAGTCCATATGGTCCACCAGAAGTGTGGTATCAACTCGAGGCTGAACGTGGTCATGCCTACCCAGTAAATCGTTCTGAACCAGAAGACATGGCCCGTCGTCGGCAGGTGTTGTGTAAATGAAATTTTAAGATGCCAAATAGGAAGGAACATGATGAAGATCATCTTGACGCATCACACACTATGCTAGTCTTTTTACGTTGTCATGTCTTCGTCGGTGTTATTAGCCATATGTCGCACCGATATGAGCATGAAAGAATCTCTAAAAGTTGTGCAACGTCAATTATTGATTCTGCAATGTTTAACACGACGTGTTGGCACCCGTGACATTGAGAAACAACTTAAAGAGTTGGCTAATGAGAAGGCAATGATGGCCCCTAGCAGTGAACTGAACGTCGTCTGAACAGGATGTTCCAGCACGTATTGCAGCCATTTTGGCATCATCTCCTCCCATATCTCACACTGTTGACGTGAACAGTATCAATCCTAGATCAGGTGACGTGCAAACTCCAGCTCCTTGCAAGGGACAGGCGTCATATCATGTCGCGCAGCAGGGTCAAGCGACTTTAGGACTGAGGCACCGAGGCGTAAGATCATCCCGGTCAAAGGTGAGCAGCAAGATGGCTCTGAGCACCCACTGAGACAAAACATGCACCCGCCTGAGGTTTAACATGTTTGACCAAGCAACATTAAAAAGTAACTACCAGGCCATGGTTGCGCACGGACCTCGTAACGAAGCTCTGGAACAGTTCATCGAAGGTATTCAGGTCGATGAATCGGTCATTCCCGTACAAATGCAGGCCCTGCAACTCCTTATGGTCTATGAGACCGAACGTCGTCAAAATGAACCCACCGACGACTTCAGTTGTTGGATTCTAAACAAGACCATCAAGCTGATCTGTAGCCAGACTGAAGAAGATGAGATTTTAGAAAATCCGGAAACGATCTTCCGACGGTCCTTGATTGCTTCTCAGAGAATGCTGGAAACTCATACCCGCTTCTAGATGGCATATTCCTGAACCATGATGTGTCTAAAAGTTGTCCACATTGCACCAAGTCTCGATTTATCCAATGCTGCCAAGACATACCCGTGACCCAGCGCGCAGCCCTTCGAAACATCGTGTATCGCGGGCAGTATTCATGCAGCTATTGCAGCAGAATCTGGAAAAACTGACAACGCAAGTTAGGATTTTGAAGCTGATCAATTAATAAATGGAGATGCCTAATGAAAATCTTGATTGTGAGTCTGCTTAGCCTTGTGGTGGGAGTGGGCCTAGCCGTCACTTAGATGAAGCGCAATACAACAAGTAAGGGTGCGATCACGGGGGACAAGCACGCCATCAGAGCACAGGCACAGCAGGTTTTAGTCCAAAATTAGTTCAAAAGAAGAATGTAGCATCAGCTCCGGCACCTGAATTTGATTCGGTTCCAGATATTGCGCCGGCTCAAGTGGTGGTAACAGGGGTTAATCGGGAAGTCATGTCAATGGTGGTCCTCCCTATTCCCCTCTGCTTCAGATCGAAGCATTCTGTGTGACAGAATTGGGTATCACGCTGCCACATCCCAAAAAAACTACCATCGATGCCATGACATCAAAGTTTGCATGAATCACGCAGGAGAATGTGTCTTCAGACATTCCTTCAGGGCAGCATTCATGCGAGTTTGCCAGCCCTTGCCGGTCGCCTTGAAGGCTGCCACTACGTCGGCGTCGTACCGAACTGTCAGGGACTGCTTAGGGCTATCAACCCTCGTGCGCCCACGGCGTACCAGCTTATCGCCGACGTACTCGTCGGCTATCTCGAAGAACTCGTCAGTCAATGGAGGCGCCTCTTCCGGGTCAATCCACCCAGTGGGCATATCGGATTTGCTCGCGTTCATTCGCTTTTCTCATATTGATAATACGGCGAACCTCGCCGCGGTGAGTCCAGAGCATAACCACCATCCGGCCATCCAACTTGCCGACAGTAATGTGGCGCGTCTCGCTGTAATCCTCGCGGTTATCTTCAGCGGTAAAATGCCTGCCAGCAAATACCTCGCTGGCTCGAACGAAGTCCAAACCTCGCTCAGTCAGGGTCTTATCGCGCTTTTTATGGTCAAATTTAATCTCAAAGCATTTGTTGTAGTTACAAGATTTACATAATCAAGTTGCTTGTGTAACTACACTCTTGACATCCCAATCCATCGCAGACCACACTTATCATAGCTGTAGATTGCTGGAGGTCAGGATTGGGGTCTTGGATTATGTAGGTGTGCACCTACACAAAATAATGGGTATCCATAGCGCAATAAGAGAAGTCAATGACGGTGATTTTATGCTAGTATGTCGCAACGCGACTTTATTATGGTGTGTAGCATGGCCAGTGATGTACAGATTTATGACACCGATGTCACTTGGGTGCGATCACTTGTCGACCTATCACCGCTCTCTGTTGCCAAAATGGCTCAGATGTTCAAATG
>JAJZUM010000081.1 GCA_021848605.1 Pseudomonadota bacterium
CGATCTTCATTTCAACCCTATTTTGCCCCACCGTCTGGAACGTGTTTTACGCAGACATCTCACTTTGCTTACCTTTTTACTTCAAGCCGCTGCCGCAGGCTCATCCTGGCTGCCCGATTCCAGCCAGCGCCACCAGGTCTTGCAAGCGGCTTTGCAACGCTGGTATCCGCAACAACGCAACCTATCTTCCTAGACGCTCCTTAAGATTCTTAATTCTCTTCTAAGTTTTCGTCATGTTTTTGTAGCAAAACAGTAACAATTTGCCTTTATGCTCCTGTCCGTCTTTAGGGCAGTTGATCCAGATCAACGCCTGTTGAATCTTTCACTCATTTTTGGGGACAAGGAGTTCATTATGCAGATCACGAACCAACGCCAACGTGCGCTCGCAAGGCTGGTCATCTCGGGCCTTCTGGCGATGAGCACTCAGGTTTATGCCGATTCTGGCAAACAGGTTGACCTCGGGGTGGTACAAAACGATGCCGGTGATATGAATGATCAGGGTGCCAGCATGGACAACCCTCAGTCAGCACCAGGACAAGCTCCAACGCAAGCTTCGCTCGCTGAAACCGAGCCTGCATCCATTATTTCCCGGCACTGGATTGAAAACAATGCCGCACCAGGATCGAACTACACCGATATCGTCAGCATTGCTCCAAGCGTTTTCAATGCCGATCCAAATGGCAATGGCCTAATGGAATCTCAGGGTTTAACCATCCGTGGCTTTCAGGATGGTCAATACAACGTCACCTTTGATGGTATTCCAATCGGTGACTCGAACGATTTCACCCATCACTCTACCTCTTATTTTATGCCACAGGATCTGGATTCGGTAACTGTTGATCGCGGTCCTGGAAGCGCGGCTGTCATCGGCTATGCCACGTTCGGCGGCAATATTGCCAATACAACGAAAGATCCATCAGCAACTGCCGGTATAACGCCTTACATCAGCGATGGAAGTTTCAATACCAAACTGGTTGGTGCGCAATTTGACACTGGAACCATGCGAAACTGGGGGGATGGTTCCGCATACCTCGATGTCAAACAGTTAAGTTCCGATGGTTATCTGACATACGCTCATCAGCGGCGGACCAATGCAATTTTCAAGATGATTCGACCCATCAACGATACGACCGTCCTGACGGTCATGAGTATGGTCAATCAGCTCGATCAGAATCCATCATCAGGTGCAACAGTGACCCAAATGCAAATGTATGGGAATAACTTTGGCCTTAGCAACAACCCGAACAGCCAGTCCTTTATCGGCTATAATCGGGACCAGATCAATGGCGATATGTCCTATATCGGCCTCAATTCAGTCCAAGGCACGTGGACTATCGATAATAAGTTGTACACCTTTGGGTATCGACATATCGGCTTTAACGGTCAGACCTTTGGCCTGCCTTTCAATCTTGAATCAAACCCAACCTATTCCAATCTAACCAATGGTGGACCGGGTGGCGGTTTGGGTACACAGTTATCCAATGGTTCGCAATTTCCCAACGATGTACCAGGTGTGTCTATGACCATGGAATATCGCTCAGTGGGTGATGTGCTTCGTGCCTCGGATCACCTTTCTATGGGAGATTTCAATACAGGTATTTGGTTTGACCACCAGTACAATACCCGAACCAACCAGAATGTCGACTGGACACAAGCAGGTGCACCAAATTATATTGTAAATGGTGGCTTACAAACCACGCCCAGTTCCTATAACTGGAACATGGCTGACAGTTGGAACACGCTGCAACCTTATGCTGAATTTGCCTGGAAACCCACCGATCAGTTATCCATTCGCCCCGGCATCAAGTATGTATCCTACGAGCGGACACTTAATGCTGCCGTCAATAATGGAACTGGCGCTCCGCTTAATTACAGCAAACGCTGGGATAAAGCTCTTCCATCCCTCGACGTGCATTACAACCTGAATGCCAACTGGGCAACCTACGCCCAAGCATCGGAAGGCTTTCTTGCCCCAAATCTTAAATATTTCTATGTCGCCAACCCAAGCGCAAACACGCTACAACCGCAGCATACTTATAACTACCAGTGGGGAACCGTATTCAAGACCGAACGCCTGACAGCCGACTTTGATGCTTATCTGATCAGTTTTAATAACGAAATCCTATCAGGCATTTCAAACAACAACACCTATTACTATAACTCAAACGGCCCAACCCACTATAAGGGACTGGAAGCGGAAGCGACCTACTTTATGGGCTATGGCGTGAGTGCCTATCTCAACGGATCGGTCAATAGCGCGCATGACAGTACGGGTGCCTGGCTGCCCAATACTCCGGTACATACAGCTGCCGCTGGCTTCATTTATGACGAGCATGGCGTGTATGCATCACTGACGGACAAGTACATTGGCTCAATGTACTCCGGACAGAACGGAACGATTGTACCTGGAGGAACAAACTATTCGAACTATCAGTTTGCGGGTTATTCAATTGCCAGTTTATCAACTTCGTATAGCTTTGGCAAAGACCGAGCGACCAAGATCAGCCTGCTGGTAGACAATCTTTTCAACCACCAGGCCTTCAATTGGACAAACGGTACAGCACCGCAAGGTGATATCCTCTTCTTCGGGGTACCTGGACGTGCTGTTACCGTATCGCTGAGCACAAAAATCTAGTTAAAATCGTTTTGTAAGGCCATGCCCACACCTTGTGTGGGCTTTGGTTTTTCGGAACCCCGGGGATAGGAACATGCGCTGTCAACCCCAACCAGGGACTCAACCCTGAGCATGAATGAATAATGTCTTTACATGAAATTGAACATATTGCTACAGCCTCTGGCGGCATCATCTACATTATGGGCCTGTTATTGTTTATTGCCCTGACGCTGGTTATCGAGCGAACCATCTATCTCTTTCGCGCCCTGGGAGCCGGTAAACGTCTGATGATTGCCCTTGATGAACATCATGCGCCTTCGGTCCAGAAGCTCAAGGAACTGTCGCTACACTATCAGGGCATGCCCCATGAACGCTTATTGCAAACTGCCGTCATGCTGCGTCAGGAACCGGACCCAGCTCATGAAGAAGCGCGTATGGAAGAAGCCATCATGCGGGAAATACCCCACATTGATCGTTTCTTGTGGATGCTGGATACGATTGTAACTCTGGCTCCTCTGCTCGGCCTTCTTGGCACCATTATCGGAATGTTCAATGCCTTTTCAGTTCTTTCTGATGCCAATAATGCCCCAACCCAAGTCACCGGCGGCGTAGCTGAAGCCTTAATCGCAACTGCCTGTGGCCTATTTATCGCTATTTTGGGTCTGGTCGCCTTCAACGGGCTGAACAACCGGGTTCGCGTCATCATGCACCACCTTGAAACCATCAAGGTCATGTTGCTGAACCGGGTCAAATCAACTCGCAAGGACAAATCCGGTATTGCTGCGAACACCGAGGTTGCCTGAACATGCGCTATTTTGAAGTTCGCAAGGCTCGTATCGAAATCATTCCGATGATCGATATCATGTTTTTTCTGCTGGTATTTTTTGTCATGTTTACCTTGCACATGATTCCATCCAAGGGATTAAGTTCGCACTTGGCCAGCAGCAGTTCGACAACCACTCTGCCTCACCCCCAGGTGATCGTCAGCCTGAATACCCAAGGGCTCATTGAAGTTGAGGGCCATGTCATGACACCGGACCAGCTGACCAGCTATCTGGCACATATGGCACACCCACAGGATGTCGTGGTGACCATCGCCGGAGCCCAGGACACTTCTTTACAGCATCTGATGACCGTCATGGACGCCTGTCGTCATGCAGGAGTAACACAAATTGGTCTCGCTGCCCGTGAAATCCAGCATTAAGAACGAGTTGACCCGAGCCGCCGTTCTGGCAGCATGCTCGGAAGCACTGATCATTGCCGGCGTTGTCTGGGCCCTTGCCCAGGCTCGCCAGCACGTCGAGCCTCCCGCCATCCCGGTCATGATCAAATTTCCGGCGCTGCCAACCCCGCCGAAGCCCGTGGAAAAGAAACCACCTAAACCGGTTGAGCATCATGTGGTCCATCATGTACCGCAGCCCAAACCACAACCCGTGCCCTTGCCCAAACCACCGGTACCTGAAGCCAAGCCAACACCACAGGCTTTGCCTCAGCCACCTAAAGTCACTGCACCCAAAGTGGAAAAACCCAAACCGGCTGCTCCGATTACGCCACCTGCACCACCTCAGCCAGATCCCCATTTGCTGGCAACGTTTAATGACCAGGTTCTAGGTGCCGTACAAGCTGCGGTGCAATATCCTTTTGCGGCCCGAATGGCACACATGCAGGGACGCACCCGGGTCCGGTTCAATTATCTGGATGGCGTGGTCAGCAATGTCACCGTTGTGACAACCTCGGGATATGACATTCTCGATGATGCTGCCATTCAGGCCGTCATGAACGCCCATTATCCTACACCTCCTGCAAGCCTGAAAGGCAAAATCCTGCCCTTCACCCTGTGGGTCGTTCATCACTTACATTCTCAGGAATGATCTTGTCGCAATCATGATTCCCCGCCTCGGTCTGTAACTGAGGGCGGGGAGAATGCCAAAAATGGCTGGTGAACGGGTACGCGTGCACCGCATCCTGCACGTAACTAGAAAATGTTCAATGACTGCATAATACCCAGTGTTTGCAGAGTAGCCAGTAAGGTGGCTCCACGCATGGCCGCCCCATTGTCCGAATGATTCGCAACCTGATCGTTTCTTGACTATTCTTGTTTCGATACATTCCCCAGCTGGAAGGTCGTGTGATGAATATTTATGACAAAGTAGCCATCATGCTTGGCATGCATGATCTCCTACCCAGCAAAATCATCATGCCAGTCTACCTGATCACCGGCTATGAGCCTATTGATGAAGAACATCGCCAGATCTTCGCCCGGGTCAATACCTATGCCCATGCCATCGAAACCCAGAATGAATGGTTGATTGAACGCTGTCATCAATTTTTTCGCAGCTATGCCCGCACCCATTTCGAACATGAAGATGCCATCATGCAACGTATACACTACGACGCCGCTTTATATGACCAGCATCTGCGCGCTCACTCACGTTTCTGGCTGCATATGGAAAAGATCAAAGAACCCGGACATCGAACCAAAGATACCCTGGATTTTATGCTGCACTGGCTTGAAGGGCATATTAACCATCAGGATCGCCAGCTCTGCCAGGTATTACTGCGTGATCATCCCGATTTTGTCGACGACCATCCCCGACGCTGAGAAAAGGCTCCGTTGCGGGGATTCAGCAACCAGGATAGAGCTGGCCGATTAACGTGCTGATGGCCCAGTCAACTTTCAGGATACGTTCGCCACAGTGCACCATCTCAACGCCCATACCCTCCAGCAAGGCACGTTCGAACGGCACCCAACCTCCTTCAGGACCGACCAGTAAAAGGGCAGGTTGCTGCAGCCGGTATGGACAGGGACTTGCTCCCAGGGGGTCTGCCAGCAAAGCCCTGCGCCCACTCATAAGGGCAGGCAACTCATCTTCGACAAAGGGACGAAACAAATGGCGCAATTCAACGCGCGGTACAAGGGTATCACGCACCTGGCTTAACCCTTCCAAGCACTGCTGATGGATCGACTCTGCAGCAAGCCAGGGTGTTGACCAAAAACTTTTTTCAACACGGGCACTATTGAGGAGAATCACATGTTTGACTCCCAGACCCGCAACCAGCTGCAAGGTGCGTTTTAGAACTTTTGGGCGGGGCAATGCCAGAACAAGCATGAGTGGACGCGGCTCAGGTGGGGATTGATTCAGCACGACCGAAAGCCGATAACCTTCAGCCGCATTCCCCGCCAAAACACAGCCTTCACCGATTGGACCATTGATCAAACCAACCCGGATACAATCGCCAGATTGAACGGCAAGCACCCGCTCCATATGACGGGCTCTTTCGCCTTTGATGACGACTTCACCCTGCGCATCATACTCATGCCCGGAAAACAGGAGTAGATTCAAATCGATCATCCCCTGATCTTGTTCACCACTGCCGTGGTCGATACCCCAGACACCAAGCCAAGGACTTTGACCGTGCCACCCCAGGAACGGACCAGATCGGCACCAACAACTCCTTCGACCCCGTAATCACCCCCTTTGACCAGGACATCCGGCTTCAGAACCTCCAGCAGGCGCTCGGGTGTATCTTCTGCAAAGGGAACCACCCAATCGACCGACTTGAGTCCTGCCAGAACCGCCATACGACGATCCACCTGGTTGATGGGACGTCCAACACCTTTCAGTCGAGTGATGGATGCATCCTCATTAACGGCCACGATCAGGCGATCACCTTCAGCACGCGCCTGTTGCAGATAGTGTACATGCCCCGCATGCAAAATATCGAAACAACCATTGGTCATGACAATCTTCTCCCCTCGATCACGGGCTTCCCGGACAGCCCGGATCAACTGTTCAAGGGATAAAACGCCATCTTCCATCCGCTCGCGCGGCGCAACTTCAGCAGCCAGTTCCTCGGCACTAATAGCATAAGTGCCGAGCTTGCCAACCACATAACCTGCGGCAACATTGGCTAATGCCACCGAAGCCGCCAGATCACCTCCCGCGGCAAGAGCTGCACCAAGAACAGAAATCACGGTATCACCCGCACCGGTGACATCAAAAACTTCCTTGGCCTGGGCTGGCCAATGCACGGCTTCCTGATGGTGGCGCAGCAGAGTCATGCCTTTTTCACTGCGCGTTACCAAAAGGGCAGGCATCTCCAGCTGCTGCATCAACTGCTGACCTTGACGTTGCAAGGTTTCCTCGGAATCGATAGCGCCTGCAACGGCTTCAAACTCATGCATATTGGGCGTGAGCAAGGTTGCTCCGCGATATTTGCCAAAATCTGATCCCTTGGGATCGACCAGCACCTGCATATTACGCGCACGAGCCAAGGCAATCAGCTCGGGGCAACACGCCAGAGTTCCTTTGCTGTAATCGGAAAGAATCAGGATCTGTGCCTGATCAAGCAGGGCGGGTATCTCCTGGGTCAGGCCAGCCGCTTCCATGGCTGTAAATCCTTCTTCAAAATCCACACGCAAAAGTTGCTGATGGCGACTGAGAATACGCAGCTTAGTAATCGTTGGTTTACGCTGCACCGTCTGAAAAAAACAGGCCACACCAGCCGCTTCAAGACGCTCCTGCAATACCCTGGCATGAGAGTCATGACCCACTAAACCCACCAGACTCACGTGTGCGCCGAGCGCTGCCATGTTCAAAGCCACATTGGCGGCGCCACCTGGACGGTCTTCCTCCGCACCGACACGAACCACGGGTACCGGGGCTTCAGGTGATATACGACCTGTGGAACCCGTCCAGTAACGATCAAGCATGACATCGCCGACGACAACGACACGGGCCTTGCGAAAATCTGGAATGACCGGCTGTCCCATAAAAACACTCTCCTGTAGAAAACTAGTCATTGAGAAAACTAACCGCTTAGAAAACTAGCCATCGAAAGACCGGCAATGCTAGCATTAAAAAGAACCGTTACTCAGCGGCTCCCACAAACAACCGGGTAACAGTAGGTATGCAACAGGTCGATTTTAACAGAATTCAGCGTGTTCTGATTATCAAGCTGCGTCACCATGGTGATGTTCTGCTGATTTCTCCTCTGCCCACATTCATCAAGCAGCGCTATCCCCATATCCGGGTCGACGCCCTGGTGTATGCAGATACCCGTCCCTTGATTGAACATCATCCCGATCTCGATTCCATCCATGTCATTGACCGCACTTGGAAACATCTCGGAATCATCGGACAGATACGAGCGGAAACCCAGCTGCTTTCCCAATTAAAACAGGGACAATACGATCTGATCGTGCATCTGACTGAACACTGGCGTGGCGCATTGCTTTGCCGTTTACTCAGGCCCTCGATTTCGGTTGTCGCTTCCTATCCAAGACGACGCGCTTTTGGCTGGTGGGAAAAAAGTTTCAGCCACCACGTACCGGTTCCGGCACGACTACGTCATACCGTCGAGAAACACCTGGACACCCTGCGGGTGCTCGGGCTGCATCCAGATCCTTCGGAAAGAAAACTGGTTCTCGGTATCTCGACCCCAGCCCGCAAAAAAATTGATGCCTGGCTCGGGCAATTTGTCGGTGAGAAACCATCGTTCATCCTTGTTCACCCAACTTCCCGCTGGCTTTTTAAAAGCTGGAATCTCCTTCGCATGGCAGAACTTCTGGATTCCTTGATTCAGTCCGGCCATCGCATCGTGCTCAGTGCTGCGCCCGATCCGGCAGAAATGCATATGCTTGATCAGATTATGGCGCAGATGCAGCACAAGGATGTTTTATCGCTCGCCGGCCAGCTCAATTTGGATGAACTGGCTGCTTTAATGGAACGGGCACGTCTTTTTATCGGCATGGACTCCGCTCCGATGCACATGGCAGCAGCACTCAATATTCCGACCGTCTGCCTGTTTGGACCAAGTGGTGATCTAGAGTGGGGACCCTGGATGCCCGAGGAGCGAAGGCGCATCATTACGGCAGATCCGCTGCAGTATCCCTGTCGTCCTTGCGGTTTGGCCGGCTGTGGTGACAGCGGTATTGCCGACTGCCTGCAAGCCATAGAGGTTGCGCAGGTCCATAAGGCTGTGGAGGAATTGCTATGCCCCGCCTTGCACTGATCCGGCAGAATTACCGCCCTGATGGTGGCGCCGAACGTTTTATCAGCAGAGCCCTGCTCGCCTTGTCTGAAAGTGGCGTGGAACTGAACCTGATTACCCGTCAATGGCAGGAATCGGGCAACTTTCGGGTTCTGGCCTGCAACCCACCGATCTGGGGACGGGTCTCCCGTGAACGCGCCTTTGCTGAACAGGCCATGCATATCTGTCAACAGGAATCTTTTGATCTGGTGCAATCCCATGAACGCATCCCTGGCTGCTCGCTGTTTCGGGCTGGAGATGGTGTGCATCGGCGTTGGCTCGATATCCGCAAGCAGTTCTTGCCAAGCTGGAAGTGTGGTTGGCAGGAATACAGCCGTTTTCATCGCTACGTCCTGCATGCTGAAAAGGCCATGTTTGAAGATTCCCGACTTCGGGCGGTGATCTGTAACTCCCACATGGTCAAGGATGAGATTATCCACTATTATGCTCTGCCTGAATCACGCATCCACGTGATCTACAACGGGATTGATTGCGAGCAGTTTCATCCCCGCAACCGCCAGCATCGTCCTATGCTTCGCGCTCAACTCGGCATCCCGGAAGCAGCAACCCTTTTTCTTTTTGTTGGTTCCGGCTTTGAACGCAAAAACCTAGGACTTGTCATTGATGCTCTTGGCAAGCTTGATCTTGATACACATCTTGCCATCGTCGGACGGGACAGTTCCCAAAGAAAATACCAGCGACGGGCGCAGCAACTTGGTGTCGAGGCACGCTGCCATTTTCTGGGCGTACGGCAGGATCTTCCTGCCCTGTATGGTATGGCTGATGCTCTAGTACTGCCGACCTGGTATGACCCCTTTCCCAATGTTATTCTCGAAGCCATGGCCAGCGGCTTGCCGGTACTGACCAGCAGTCACAGTGGTGGCAGGGAGTTGATCGGGCAAGAAGCCGGTGCAGTCATTGCTCCGGATGACTGTATGGGCTTGGCTGGAAAGATGCATGCCCTCCAGGATGCTGAAAAAGCGCATACCATGGGTAGCGTCGCCCGCAGTCGCGTTGAACATCTTAGCCCTGCCGAACTCAGCAGCCAGTTGCTCGGCTTGTATACCCAATTGCTCAGTTCATGAGAAATTGCTCGCGGATTGCTGCCTCATTGACCAACAGCACTGTCCTTGTTACGTCGCCATGCTACGTTGTGATGCCACGCTGTGATGCCCCCAGGTATGGGTTGCGTTCCTGACAGCAACAAACCAACCGACTGGATCCCTCGGCAGAGGCTGTTGATCGAAGTCAAAGTTTAAACAGACTTATCATCAATTTAAAACTGAACCTATTGCATGCCGTACTGATGCGCCTAAAATAAGTCATGGCTTATGGAAAAACCAGCATGAGCGGCATCCGCGCAAACGAACACCCTCACAAATTCCCTCATCGTCAAGGTACTGCAGGGTACAGGCTTGCTCTATTGTTTGTTGTTGCCCTATTGCAGGGTTGTGCCAGCAACAGCATTCTTATTCCCTATACGGTACGGGCACATGCGATGCGTCAGGGCATCATTCAGGGTCAATACACGCAATTAGCCGAAGATCTGGCCAAAAACGACCAGAGCGGAGCCAATCGCCTACTATCCCTGCTGGAACTTGGCAGAATTCACATGCTTGCCCATGACCCCAAAGATAGCCTGCAGGATTTCACCAGCGCCATGAACATCTGGGATGCAGAAAACCAGCAGGCACGTATTTCACTGACCCACTCAGCTGAAGTGGGAGCCAGCCTTTTTACGAATGACAATGCCATACCCTATACGGGCAGCCCCTACGAGCGCACCATGGCTCATACCTATCAGGCCCTTAACTATCTGGCCCTCGGACAGTTATCCGATGCCGCTGTTGAAATCCGCAGAGCGGAGTTTGAACAGAGACAGGCCCTGCTCGATCAGCAGAATACTATTGCCAAAGTCAAACAGTCGGCCCAGCAGCAAGGATTTCATCCAGGGGACTATACCCGTTTTTTCCCGGGCATGAATGCCGAAGCCGGCCGGGTCAAGAACGGCTTTCAGAATGCCATGGCTTTTTATATATCCTCGCTGATCTACGAAGCTGCCGGACAACCGGATGATGCCTACGTGGACATCAAGCTTGCCTTTGAGATGTGGCCGGACAATCCGGTTCTGCAACAGGACATGGTGCGTCT
This sequence comes from Pseudomonadota bacterium, assembly GCA_021848605.1. Taxonomy (GTDB): domain Bacteria; phylum Pseudomonadota; class Gammaproteobacteria; order Pseudomonadales; family Moraxellaceae; genus JAJXWR01. Next base: position 10,799 of record JAJZUM010000081.1, read on the forward strand.
TGGCGCCCTGACCGGAAGTCCGGAAGCTGGGCAGCTTGCAAGGCGACTGGGTATTCATCCCCCTCCAGCCCAGGATGGCAGCATTGTGGTCATGCTTGAACAAGGCTGGATCCCTCAACGAGCCACTTTCAAATTCCCCATCATCACCAGCAACACCGTGAACTATCTGGCGGTCCCCTATTATCCCGGACCATTTCCACTCCCACAGCCTGAATCCATTCAGGTTGACCAGCAAGCGACAACCACTTTGCCACTGGTTGATTTTGAAGCACTCGCTGCCTTTGATCTTAAAGAACAAATGCCCGCTCTGCTGGCCCGACAGTGGTTACGGCTGCTGACCAAACAGAAAATGCAGCGTGAACTTGAAAAAAATGGCAATACTCTGGGAGCGCTTTTGGGTAGCCTGGCAACAACATTGACCGATCAGGCGGATTTGCGCAGTTGGAGCACCCTGCCCGCCAATAGCCAATTGGCCCGCTTCTGGCTTGTTCCGGGAACCCATATGCTCTCGTTGGGGACAACGCACCTGCCCATTCACGTCCAGAGTGGCCATACTACTCTGGTTGATGTTGTTGACAACGGTGGAGCACTGAATATCATGACGTATCAACTGTGAGGTCTCTATGC
>JAJZUM010000082.1 GCA_021848605.1 Pseudomonadota bacterium
TGTGCCCTTATGCACCGGCCCGCTGTTCTTTTCCTTGATGAACCGACTTCAGGTGTGGACCCACTGACGCGTCGCGAGTTCTGGACTCATATGTATGGACTGGTTCAAAAAGGCGTCAGCATTCTGGTCACAACCCATTTTATGGAGGAAGCCGAATATTGTGACCGAGTTGCCCTCATGTACCAGTCACGTGTGATCGCCCTTGATACACCCGATGCCTTGAAGCTCAAGGTCGCCACTGCCGATATGCCTGACCCCAGCATGGAACAGGCATTTATCCATTTGATCGCCTCAGCGGATAAGACGAGGGCCTCTTCATGAAAGGCAGGCGTCTGGCAGCATTGGTTCGCAAAGAATTTGGACAGATTCGCCGCGATCCCTCAGTATTCATGGTTGCAGGTATCCTGCCCATTCTGCTACTGCTGCTGTTCACCTATGCTGTTTCCCTGGACATAAGACACCTGAACATGGGCGTTGTGCTGCAATCTGACACGCATGATGCACATGATTTGGCTGCCGCTTTCACCGGCACACCCTATCTGGAGGTCACGCCCTACCGGAACCGGCAAAGTGCAGAAGCCGATATGCTGGCTGGTCGTCTGCGTGGTTACGTGGTCATTCCGCCGGATTTCAGTTTGCGACTGCAGCGAAAACCTTCCATGAGCCTGGTTGAAGTTGTCAGCGATGCTACTCAACCGAATACCGCTACGTTCCTGGCCAATGACGTTACCCAGATTGTCACCAACTGGCAGAGCCAACGTAGGTATAACACGCCCATCCCTGTGGACCTGGAACCTCGCTACTGGTTCAATGAACAAGTTGAAAGTCGCCGTTTCCTTGTCCCTGGCGCTCTGGCCATCGTCATGACCATCATCGGCACTCTGTTGAGCGCGCTTGTGGTTGCCCGAGAATGGGAACGAGGCACCATGGAAGCACTCATGGCTACCCCGGTTTCAGTTGCCGAAATGATCCTTGGCAAACTCATCCCTTACTTCTTCCTGGCCATGCTGGCCATGCTGATCGGGGTTCTGCTGAGTATTCATGCCTTTGACGTGCCGTTACGTGGTTCATGGCCCAGTCTACTACTGGTCACATCCGTCTTTCTGATCCCGGCTCTCGGCCAGGGCCTGCTGATTTCGGTATTGAGTAAAAACCAGTTCGTTGCCTCACAATTGGCACTGCTTTCCGGTTATCTGCCTGCCTTTATGTTGTCCGGATTCCTGTTCGAGATTGATTCCATGCCATGGCCAATCCGCCTGCTAACCCATATCGTTCCGGCCCGTTATCTGGTGGTCTGCCTGCAAACCTTATTCCTGAGTGGCGACCTGTGGTCTTTATTAATTCCGAACATGTTGGCCATGCTGGTGCTCGGATTGTTTTTCTTCGCGCTGACCTGGCGCAAATTGCACAAATCACTGGAGGACTGAGCATGCAACTCTGGTTCACCACACTTCGTGCCCTGGTGCATAAAGAGATGCTCATCATCCTGCGTGATCCACGAACCCGCGCTGTGTTGATCGTACCCCCACTGGTACAACTGCTTGTTTTTTCGTTCGCAGCCACACTGGATGTCACACATGTTCGCCTAGCCCTTTGGAATCAGGATCAGGGCTTCTGGTCTCAAACTCTTGAAGAACGTATCGCTCATGCGTCATTCATCGCGGCGATTGATCGGGTTTACAACCCTCGGCAACTGCAGGACGCGATTGACCAACGCCAGGATCTAGCTGCGCTGTCGATACCTGCCGATGCAACTCGTCTCCATGCCCAGGGAAGAACCGTGCCGCTGCAAATTTTGCTTGATGGCCGACGCGCCAACTCCGCAGGCATTCTTCTGGCTGATTTATCCAACATCGTTGGGGCTGATAGCAGCAGCTTTGACCATGGGGCCCATCAGCGCGCTGATGCCGTGGCACTTAGGTTCCGCTACAATCCAAACCTCATTTATCGCTGGTTTATTGTACCCGGAGTCGGTGGCATTCTCGTCACCTTCATCACCATGTTGCTCACCGCACTGTCTATTGCCCGCGAGCGTGAACTTGGAACCTTTGATCAGTTGCTTGTGGCCCCATGTAGTCCTGGTCAAATCATTATTGCGAAAGTCACGCCCGCACTGATTGTTGGTACATTGCTGGGAACCATCATGATTGCAACCGGCATCATCGCCTTTCATATTCCTTTTCGGGGTTCCTTGCCCGTACTCCTGTTCAGCCTTTTTTTGTACATATTATCTGTGGTTGGTATTGGCCTGATGATCTCATCTGTCTGTTCCACCCAGCAACAGGCCATGCTTGGCACGTTCAGTTTTGTGGTACCTAGTGTCCTGATGTCCGGATTTGCCACACCCACGGAAAACATGCCTGACATACTGCAATGGCTTTCCCAAGCCATTCCTCTGCGTTACTACCTGATTGTGGTTGAGGGCAGCTTCCTTAAAAACCTGCCTGGGAGTGTACTTTGGAGTCTCAATATTCCCCTCCTTCTGATCGCCATCATCACCTTGGGACTGGCCACAATTTTTGTTCGTAGGCGCATGCAATGAGCATAATGAACTGAACGGAGGACATATGCTGGATCAAGCGAATAGGGCTTACAAAAACCTTTGCTACCGACTGCTTGCCGTCTCCTTGGTGCTTGGAGGTTGCAGCGTCGGACCGGAATTCCATCGTCCCGATATCAAGTCCTCTCATGCTGACTGGGCCGAACAACAGATCCATGGCAACGAAGTCCAGCAACCCTGGTGGAGCGCCTTGCACGACCGGCAAATTGATGACCTTGTCCACAAGGTATTTGCCAATAATCCCGACATGCAAGCCAGCACAGAACGTATTATCCAGTCACGCCGTCACATACAGGCCATAGGTGCCGGTCTTTGGCCGCAACTCAATGCCCAAACGGGCTTCGAGGCATTACAGCAAAGCCAGAATGGCCCCTTGCCTCTTAAAAAAATTCCATTTATTCCTCGCTATGAACAAGTGCGCGATGCCGAGTTCGATGCCAGTTGGGATCTGGATCTTTTTGGCGCACGGCACCGGGCACTCCAATCGGCACAAGCCAACCATGCCCTTATGGTTGCCAATGCCGATGATCTTCGAAAAAGCCTAATTGCCGAGATGGTGCGCGACGTCATGAATCTGCGCGGGCTGCAAGCACAATTGCAGAGTACAGAACAAGGCATAAGCCTGGCAGAACAGATGCGGCTGAGTGTGCAACATCAGGTTGCCGCAGGCGATCAACCCGCAAGCGCTCTTGATGATATCCAACTTGTCGAACAACAATGGAACGCCCAACGCCCTCCCTTACGGGCACGGATCAAGGCTGAAGCCTATGCCATTGCCTTACTTTGTGGCCAACCACCTGAATGGGGCCTAAGTCTTGTGCATCATGCCGAACCCTTGCCCAAACTACCTCCCGCCCCCTTGGGAGCGCGCACCTCCATCCTTGCCCGCCGACCCGATGTACGTGCTGCAGGCGAGCGTTTGGCTGCAGCCACAGCCGACATCGGTGAGGCCAAAGCACAATGGTTTCCTCAACTCTCGCTCGGCGCAGCATTTGGATACCAATCGGTTCAGGGCAGTCATTGGCTCAGCAGTTCCAGCCAAACGAGCAATCTCTTTCCAATTCTGCACTGGCAGATATTCTCGGCGGGTTCCATCCAGGCTGGCGTTCAGTTTGCCGAATCCCGGCAGCGCGAAGAAACCCAGAACTACATCCATACCGTACTGGCAGCACTCGGCGATGCCGAACAACACCTCGCCAGCGAACATGAGGCACAACAAAGCTGGCAGAATCGACAAGCTGCGACCGAAGCCGCCATCCGGTCTGAATTGCATGCTCAACATGCATTTCAAGTTGGCTCCATCAACACGCAGCAACACATCCAGAGTGAGTTCCAGAAGATTGAAGCCCAACTGAGCGAGGAACAGGCTCATACTCAGGCTCTTACCGAATGGGTGGCATTGAACAAGGCACTTGCCTGGCCCATCCAGTAAGATATCGATATCCTGCAACGATCAATGGTTCAACAACTCGTTACCCAATCATGACTATGATACAGCCCGATCTCTTCGGGTATACCGATTGAAGATACAGGTGTATCGACTGAACTGAAAATTTCAGTGAACAAGTGTTGACTGATTTAAGTCGCTCACTATATAGTGTACACGTGTTCACTATACGATGTCGACAACCATGAATCTGTCCCAGCGCCTGACCCAACCCATGCTGCCACGTCTAACAGCCTTGTCCTCACTTCTCTTTGATGATGACTGGCTTGACTTTGCATTGTCAAAGATTGACCCTGTCCTCTCCTCAAGCCGTATCAAAGCGCGTGTCCTATCCCGTAACTTGATTGCGGACCAGATGCTGCTGGTCACCCTTGAACCGAATATTCATTGGCACGGTTTTGTTCCCGGACAATATGTGCCTTTGCGTGTACAGATTGAAGGTGTCTGGCATGAACGTTGTTACAGCCCGGTCAGTAACCCGGACCATCATAAGCTGCAGCTTGTTATTAAACGCCATGCGCATGGACGAGTCTCCAACTGGATTCATGATCATCTTCGCGAAGGAGATCTGGTTGAATTGGGGACTGCGGCCGGGCAATTTACCCTAACAAAAGGTGAAAGCAAACCTTTGCTACTGATTGCTGGAGGTTCAGGCATCACCGCCATCATCAGTCTTTTCGAAGCCGCACTCCGTCAAAACCCAGAGCGCTCTATCACACTTGCCTACTATGCTGAACATTATGGGCAGATGGCCTTTCTGGAAACCTTGCAGACTCTTGCCGCAACCCATCAAAACGCCCAACTGCAACTGTGTGTTGCGACAGAACCACGCAACGACCTTGATCTGCAAGGACGGTTCAGCAGGCAACAATTAAAGGGTTATTGCCCGGATTATGCACGTCGAATTTGTTACGTCTGCGGTCCTGCCGGACTGATGCAAGCCGTCGAACACGAATATCAGCAATTAAACCGAATGGATCAGATTTATCTGGAACAGTTTACGCTCCAACATGCACCACACTCTCATCATGAAAAGGTACGTCTCAATTTTGCCCGCAGTCAGCTTCAGATTGAATCCTCACAGCCAACGTTGCTGCTGGCCGCAGAATCTGCTGGCCTGAAACCCAAATCTGCCTGTCGCATGGGTATTTGCAATACCTGTTCCTGCACACGCATTTCAGGAAAAACCCGAGATCTGGTCACAGGACTTATCGACGATACCCCACAAAAAGTGATTCGTCCCTGTATCAGTGAAGCTTTGTCTGACGTCACCCTTGATCTTTAAAACACAGCCACTTTGGAGTCCAAGATTATGAATATGCACACCGATCCCCAAAAAATCCTTGAGGCCGAGCGTAAAGATACCTATGTGCCGCTCAGTCGCCCTCTCAGCAAAGAGGAACGAGAAGCCTTTGCTGCCGAACTGGATACCCTGCGCCGGACCATGATGGCGCAAACAGGCGAGCGTGAAGCCAGCTACATCCGTCGGGTTCGTGCCATGGTACGAAAAAGCGAGCTCGCCGGACGAGTTCTGCTGATGGCAGGCATTCTTCCTCCGGCATGGCTGGCAGGGACCACATTGCTGGCCTTTTCCAAGATTGTCGACAATATGGAACTTGGACACAATGTGATGCATGGTCAATATGACTTCATGAACGATCCCGAATATCAAGGTAGTCGCTTTGAATGGAATAATGCCTGTGATGGTGACGAATGGCGCCACTCCCATAATTACATGCACCATACCTTCACCAATATCCAGAATGTCGATCGTGATTTGGGCTATGGGGTCCTACGCCTCAGTGAACATGAGGAATGGCGACCCGGACACCTGATCCAGCCACTTTATGCCCTCATGCTGGCCGTGTTTTTTCAGTATGGCGTAGCACTCCATGATCTCGAACTGGATCGCGTTGCCCGAGGTGATCGACCGCTCAGTGAACTCAAAGACAAACTCCCCAAGGTTATGCGCAAATTGATACGGGTCAGTGCCCGGGATTATCTGATCTTCCCAGCACTGGCAGGTCCATTTTTCATGCCCGTACTGCTCGGCAATCTGAGCGCCAACCTCATCCGGAATTTATGGGCCTTTGCGATTATTTTTTGCGGACATTTCACAGAAGAATCCGAAACCTATCCTGAGTCCAGCAAAGATAGTATTGATCGAGGGGATTGGTACCTGCGTCAGATTCGAGGTTCGAGCAATCTGGAAGGAGGTCTATGGTTTCACTTCATGACAGGCAATCTCAGTCATCAGATCGAACACCACCTTTTCCCGGAAATACCCGCCATTTTATATCGCGACATGGCACCTAAAGTTCGAGAGATCTGCGCCCGTTATGGTCAATCGTACAACACAGGCCCATTCAGTCGTCAGTTCAAAACGGTCGTGCAGCGTATATTTCGTTTCAGCTTGCCTTTTCCTGTAACGTCTGCTGCGCGGAGCTCTTCATTGGCCTAAAATGAAGCCATATGTTCAGCAAGTCGATCATCGACTGCAACCCTTAATACGACAAGGAGATCTCAAGCATGGCAAAGGTAACCCTGCATCCACAGGCTCAGGCCCTGCTCGACGCCCAGGTTGCCTTTTATATGCGCGACCTGAAAGGAGCACGCTTCGAACGCCTCATTCGTGATGCGCTTGATTCATTACTGGATACCGCAGAAGAACTCAAACTTGAGGATGTCGTGACGGTCCAGCAGGTTTGGGAAACGGCACATTTTTATGCAGTCCATCTGGACATGAAGGCAGCAGTGCCTGAAATCACCGCTGCCACTGCCCGGACACTGCTTGGGTACCTGCGCCGCCAAACAACGACTCTGGATGAATTATTCCCGTTACACCATGTTCGGGATTTCCTGCACAAGTCCGTTGAAATTCATCAGCTAAGGCAGAATCATCTCGGACTTATCCGCGAAAATGCCGCTGTTGCCAGCACCTTTGCCGAATTTCTTCTGCAGCGCTTTGCAGAGTGGAGTCGGGAACGACTACCCAAGGTTGTCCATCCCGTGCTGCAAAGACTTTTTCAATCGTCGGCACTTCTGGAACCACTGCACGAGATGCTGATGAATATTGTCCAACTCGGTCTCAATGAAGCCATTGACCAGATTAACCACATGGATCAATCCAGCATGGTTGAACTTGGTCTGGATCTTTGGGAGCGAGTCCGCCTGCAACCGATCGCCAATCTGATTCAACCTGTTCGAGCCCTTGATCTTGAAGATTTCTTTGTCATCCTTTTCGAATACTGGAAGGAGTTACGTCAAACCCAACTTTATCAGGATGTCATCCGTACGGGTGTTGAGACCTTTTTCGACGTCTATGGAACATGCAACCTGGCTGAACTGCTCGATGAAATCGGCATCACTAAGGAAATGATGTTGAATGATGCCCTGAGATTTGGTCCCCAAGTTATCAAAATCCTGAATCAACGCCATCTCGTAGAACCCATGTTACGACGCCATCTGGAACGATTCTATCGCTCGGATGCCGCTGTCAGGATTTTTTCAGATTCATCATCTCCATCATCTTGAGCAAGCCAATGAGATCACTCTTTGCTTCGGTTTCATGGACATTCGGACAACAAGGCTCTGCGATTCCCAAGATGATCCTGACGCTGTTCTTGTTCGGTATCGGGCTGATCGCTGCAAACCATTTTACTCCCTCTAACAAAATCATTATGGCTACCGGCCCGAGCAACAGCCTGTTTGCACGTGATGCCCAAGCCTATGCCCAAATTCTGCAACAAAGCGGTGTGCATCTGATTCAGGTACCATCCCGGGGCTCCGAAGACAATCTCAAGATGATCAGCGATCCCAAAAATCATCTGGACATCGGCTTTGTCCAGAGCGACATCGGATTAACACGACCCGACATGGGACTGGTTTCACTCGGTAGCGTCCGCTATCTTCCCTTGCTTATTTTCTATCGAGGCCATACCAGCCACACAATCCTTGCCGATTTTCTTGGCAAACGGCTGGTCATTGGTCCGTCGGGCAGTGCCGCCCACCGACTGGCTCTGCGGCTTTTGTCAATAAATGGTTTTTTGCCCGAAAGCAAAACCGTATTACTGTATGAAGACTCAACCCATGCAGCCAAGGACCTACTTGACGGCCAGGTCGATGCCGTTTTTCTTATGGGTGATGCCGCCAATATTGCCATCATGCATCAGCTGCTGCACAACCCTCAGATTCATCTGTTCAGTTTTGCTCAAGCAGATGCCTATACCCGCAAATTCCCGGACCTTAACAAGATCACACTTCCCCGGGGCGGCATTGATTTTGGCCAGGATATACCGCATGAAGACATCAACCTGATCGGTCCAAGTGTCGAACTGGTAGCGCGCAAGGATTTCAATCCCGCTCTAGTGGACCTTTTGCTCGAAACAGCGCGACAAGTTCATGGCAAAGCAACATTGTTACAGCATCGTGGAGAGTTTCCCGCACCCTTACAACAGGATATCCCCATCAGCGACAGTGCACGCCGCTACTACAAGACAGGTACAACATTTCTGTATCGCTTCCTGCCCTTCCAGATTGCTAGTCTGGTAGACCGGTTCATGTTTGTGCTCGTCCCTCTACTCGTTCTCCTCATTCCAGGTTTGCAAGTATTACCCTCATTATACCAATGGCGTATGCGCTCCCGAATTTTACGAGGCTATCGCGAACTTCTTACCCTTGAGCGCGATTTACGTACCCTGAACAATGAGCGGGACCGTCAAACTTTCATGAATCGTCTCGACCTGATTGAGCAATCAGTCGGTAAAATCTCCTTCCCACTTTCATTGGCTGACCAGTTCTATGTCCTACGTCAGCATATCGACTATGTACGTGGCAAACTTCTTGACCTTAAGTCCTGAACAATCTGACTGCGCGAACGTAACAAACCTTTGAGCTCATTTATATTGACGGAATTGTCAAATAAACCGCTCTTGAATGAAAAAGACCATCAACTCGCTACAGCGTAAGGTTATGCCCACTGACTACGCTCCTAAGTCTGAACACATCATATCTGATCAATCAAGCAGGGTTGAATAACACCACATTCTGACCGGTTACGGACATGCGGGCGGGGCACCTGAAGAAATTTCCGACACACGCCTTGAGGTAGTCATTCGAGCAGGTCAACGTGTCCACGCCGGCTGGAGTGCATAACCTGGGAGGCCGTCTCGGCATGCATCCCCTGCCCCTCAACATGCCTGTTTGACACGTTATTGCGGGAACCCAATCAACCAGGCTTTGCGGATGGCCCTGCCGCATAACACAGACTTGTTGGCCGGATCCTGTAGAACATGATGGTCCTCACGAGCCAACAAGCCGTAATAGGTTTTGCTCTTGTCAATCCAGGGGTAGAAACCAAACGCTCCAGGACTGCTGAAAGCCCCATCCCCTACATTGGGATCATCTTCCACCCAGTGCCCCAGGGAATAGTGCCAGCTCTCATTGGCGGGAATCGGTGTGAACAGTGCCTGTGAACATGTCTTGGGGTTAGTACACACCGCATGCGCTCCCAATAACCGGCCCAAGATGATCTGACCCGTGAGCATGCGTTTCAGAAAACTGGCGTAGGCCTGGGGTGTGGTTATGATACCCGCTGCCATTTGCGGAGAATCGTACGCTATGGAAAGGCCTAACGTATCATTGACCCGAGCACCTAGGGATTGTCGGTCCATATTACCGAGCCCGAGATCCAGTGTGGCGTAGGCCTGAAAGTGAGCGCCGTTGTAGTAGAACTTGCCGCTGTCCTTAGGGTCCACCCGGTTATTACCAAAACGGTGGAAACATTCTGCCACCGTTTCTTTGTCTTTTCTGGAGGGCATCAGCGGCACGCAGGCCTTGTAGCGAAGGTGATGATAGGGGCTGGTCATGTTCAGAGACGCGATATCCTCGTGGCTGAGAACACCGTTTCTGACCTGGACGGCATAGGCACCAAAGATCCATTTGGAAGCTGAGGCCATCAGCATGAGTGACGACGCCGTGACGGAACCGTTTCCTGTCGAACCCGATGCCAACGGGCCTTCCTTGTTACCTATTTCCCAGTAAAACGGTGCTACGGCCTTGCAATCTGCACTGTTATTGGCTGTCGTAATCGCAGCGGCCAGGCTGCTGGGGGTGGGTGGGGTTGCGGCTTGGGTGACGGTAGCAAGGGTCAGTCCCATCAGGAACGGGACCGTGGTGTGCAGGATGATTTTTATTGACATGCTTGCCTCCATGCACAGGGAAACCGATCATCAGAAGAACCGTTAGGGGTTGAAATCCATTGCAAACCTCGGACGGGAGTATATAGCCTAGAGGCTGTCCATGTTGACAACCTTTATCGGTATTGTCAGATTAACTTGTCCAGGATGAAAAAATCCATCTCTTCCATTTTTAAGCCGCGCCACTTTCACAGGTCTCACGCCAATCCGTAAAGCGCCTCCCCATCAACTCACGATATTGCGCTGCTTTCAAAAGCAAAACGGTAACTCTTCAATATCCTTAGTGGGGGTCTAAGACATCTGACACGGTATTGACACGTTGTGCTCCAGGAGTATCGCTCTGACCAAGCGGATGATGGCGGCCTCATTGGGGAATGATTCCTACCACACCTGACGTGTGAGTCCATATACATGTCATGGGTCATATGCCCGAAGTTACCATTGAAGGCGACCGAATATTAATTAAATTCACGCAACAAGGTATTGAACATTTTGCTGCCATCCCAACGTGCTTTTTTGGGCTTCTCACCGATGCGCAGGGCAACCAGCTGGTGGGCGCGGCTAATGAATAGCGTTTGCTGGTGCAGCCCTTCCAGGTAAATGGTGTTTGGGTCAATGAAGTCCTCGCTGGCAGAAAAATGTTCAGCTCGTGGTATACCTCGTACATGAGGTTTGCGGTGAGCCTTGAGCCATATGTGGTAGCCGTAGTCGGCGTCGGCATTGCGCGGTTGCTCCATACGATCCAGCCAGGATACTGGAACAATTTGGCGCCCATGGCATGTGCCGCGCAAACGTATCAGCTCAGCGAGCTTCAACCAATCGTGCGGATTGGCAAAGAGTCCGGTAAAGGTGCGGGTCTGGCCCGCTGGCTGGTCCAGATAAACCTGGGCATTTGCACAGCCTAGTGGATACCAAAGCTTTTAAACCAAATAGTCCGGGTAGCGTTTACCAGTAGCACGTTCCAGTATGATTCCGAGCACCTGTGAGTTGAGGTTGTTGTATTCCCAGTAGGCACCAGGTGCAGCAACAGCCGGCGCGGATAAAGCAAGGTGTTTGACATCAGTGCCCATAAATAAAGGCAGAATATCAGGCACCATCAAGTGACCGGTTCAAGGAGCATCTGGCAAGCGTCTACAAGAAGCCGGTACTTTGGAGCCGCAGCTACTGCATTCTGACCTGCGGCGGTGCACCTCTTGAAATCATCAA
>JAJZUM010000083.1 GCA_021848605.1 Pseudomonadota bacterium
CGATCTGTGTTCAGGAGGTGAGGGTAGTGTTTATCCATTGTCGGGCCACAAGCAGTATCACACCGGTGGGGTCGATACTTCGATGAACCTGGTGCACCGCATGACCTATAAACTCCACCGTATGGGACTGCTCAATGATACCTCCACGATCGCAGCCATGTGCCAAGACTTGCCTCAACCACTATTGCGCAAGGGACAGTACAAAGTTCAATTCATGTTTCCTCGTGCTGATCATGTTCAGGCTCATGGTTTTGGAGTGCCTTCGTCCCTTTTTGAAGCAGGTCATGAATATCCCGTTCAAGGTGAAGACTGGTCCATGCTGATCTGGAGGAAACACACATGCTGCGCATTATAATTTTGTTTTTACTGCTCGTGCCGCATTGTTGGCCTGCCTCGGTGCATGCCGACAACGGAGATCAGGATCAAGTTAGACTGACTGCATTGCCACATCCGCAAAATGTTTCTGAGGCAAGACCGGATACAACGGTTGTCAGTTCCACGCTGCCCAAAGTTTTGGTTTTGGTTAGTTTAAGCATGGATGATGCTCAACTGCTGCAAATATTTCGCGACATACAGCCGATGGGAGGGGTCATGGTACTTCGCGGTGTTTCATCCGGGGGTATGCGTGCATTGCAACAACATTTGATGGCTTTGGGTATTTCCGCATGGATTGACCCATGGTGGTTCGCCTTTTATCACGTTCAAAAGGTACCAACCTGGATTGTACCGATTCCTCCTTTTCATCGCGGGTTCCAACAACCGGGGTCTGCGGTTGAACTTTCCGGCCTGCTCGATGTTCATACCGTACTTGAGCTGATGAGGCGTAATGTCGAGCATGCTGAGGCACGCCAGTACATTGGTGAACTGGAAAGGAAGATTGGCTATGAATAGATGGATTTTGGTCTTACTGCTGTGTGTCATGACTCGTGTCATATTTGCGGATTGGGATCGTACGTCTTGCCCGACAGAATCTTGTTTGCAACAAGGGGTATCAGATGCAACCCAGGTATCGGTACCGGGAAATACTGCATTGCCTACAGGCGGTACGAGTTTCATACCACCACAGGGAAATCCTTCACGTTGGCGTCAGCAGGCATCAGCTTTGACACAGCAAAGTGGTCTTGACTGGGTTGCCAGAGATTTCAGTCATTTGGATACTGCATCAGCACAATCGCTTCGTCAACAGGTCGATTCGACCCAGACAACAACGACGGTGGATCCCGTCAGTTGTTCCGATGGATCCTGTTTGCAAGCCCTGTTGCCCACCCATCCGGCTACAGCGTCTTCAAGAAGTTCAACAAAGTTGTATCTGAGCATGATGCAATCAATGCAACAGGAAAGGGATCCATCGGGCTTGACGGTTTTCCCCGGAAAGGCGGTTGATTGTGTGGATAACGGTACACTGGTCGGTTCCAGTCATTGTTGTCATTCCGGTGTGGGTGCTTTGCAAAGTTTTTGGCGACGCGCATGCTCGCCTGTTGATCAAATGATTGAACAGGCCCGCGAGGCAGGCACAGCAACGTACATGGGAGCATGGAAAAGTTGTGCAGCGCACACAGCCTTTGGTATCTGTATTAGGCGCCAACAACATTATGCGTTTTGCATTTGGCCTAGCGTTCTTGCCCGGATTGTTCAGGAACAGGGACATGCCCAATTGGGCCAAAATCTCTCAGCGACATGCGCAGGACTGACACTGAATCCGGATCAGTTAGCCAGGATACGACTGGATCAGCTGGATTATCGTGATTATTGGGCACATCAGCCCTGAACGCATCTTATTTAAGTAAGGATGATTGCCATGGAAGGCATATTCAAAGCAAATTGGTATATTCGGGGCATCTGGTCGATTTTACTTGCTGGGACTTGTGTCACGGTCCTTGCAGGAAATGATACGTTTTATGAACAAAACCCGACGACCTGGTTGTGGTATCAGGAGTCTGAAAATACTCTAGAGAAGCATCGTTCTGCCCCATCAGATTTGATCGTGTCATCAAGGCAGCGATTGCGTCTCATGGGACATAATATGGAAGAAGCTGAATCTCTGGCCATGTTGGAGCCCACTCCAAAACATTTGCAAGCAGCCATCCAGGCAAGGCAGAGCGTTTTGCAAATGGCGGGGCATTATGCCGATGCCTTTGAGCAGTTTATCTGGTCGCATCCAGAATACGACTATACCTTGACTCATGCCCAGCGCAGCGACCGTATTGAGGCGGTTGCCGCGGTGCAATCGGCTGCACTGGATCAGGCTTTACGTCAGTCGGCCCAGCGTTATGGTTTGCTTTATGTTTTTCGCAGTGATTGTCCCTACTGTGCCCGTTTTTCACCCTGGCTGCAGGCTTTTGCGAATCAATTTCAGTTTCGGATACTGCCATTCAGTCTTGATGGGCAGGGTACGAACCGGTTCCCTCATCCGTACACCGATCTAGCTCTTTTACAGATACATCATATCAAGCCGCTGGCGGTACCGGCGTTGTATCTGGTTGATCCAAAAAAAGGAATGGCTTCAACCATAGGATATGGATTGATGAATCTGATGGATCTGCGCCATCGTGTGGCCGTTCAGTTGGGTTTGCCTCTGTATGGTGGAACTGCGACCGCTCTTGCAGGTGTGTCTCATGGAGTGACAAGGCCATGAACGTGACCCGATGTATCTTGAGCCTTTTGGTATTGGTTGCATTTTTTCCAGCTCATGCGAGTTTGCAGTCAGAACTGGATCAATGGTTAGGTAAGGGGCAAAGCTATGTTAATCAGACTGATCCTGGCGTATATCGAAATCAGTATGGTGGCTATTGGACAGGTGGTGCGCTCAGTGTGCGCGTGCCTGATCGTCAGGTCGGTCAGGTCTTTAGTTATACACCACCCCATTTTTCTGGCGGCTGTAGTGGCATAGATAGCGAACTTGGTGGGTTCAATTTTATTAACAAGGACGAAATTATACAGCAAATGCGGGCCATTGGTCAGAATGCCAAGATGCTTGCATATAACCTTGCCATCAAATATGTCTCGTCCTTGCTCGCAGATACGATGGACTGGGTCAAGGACAAGGCAGATTTTCTCAATCAGTTGCAAATGGATTCCTGTACGGCAGCCCAAAATGTTCTGAGTGCCGGGTTCACAGCGGTGGGTATGCCAACGTATACGCAGATCAATGATGCAGAAGACCGGGAAATATGTATTGAACGCCAGATGATGCTTTCGGGTGCGACACGTGATCAGGCTCAAGCCAGTTGTACTCGAGGTGGGCAGCGTAATGGTGTTCTTAATCAGGACAAGAATCGTTTTATCCAGGGGAATCTGGCTTGGTATGTACTCATGCAATCACCTGTCTTTCGCAATGATCCTCAAACAGCACAATGGATCATGAATCTCACCGGAACTATTCTTGTACAGCGTACCCCAGCATGGGGGCAAGACAGTTCGTCGACGTCGTCGGTTATTCCTGGGATGCTCTATGATTCCTGTCAGGCGCGCAGTAACTGCCTCGATGCTCAGGGAAAGGCATTACTCGATGCCATGATTGGTACACCCGGGACTGCCCAGGCACATGTATGGGCATGGCAATGTCGTGATCTGGAGGCTGATGAACAGTCGTGTGCTGATCTTGGCCATGCGCCTGTGTCCGTATCGTTGAAGGATGTGGCTGATCATAATTTAAGCAATGTGCTGACTACAGAATTGGGCAGTATCATGCAGAAACTGTCTGATCCACACAGTACACTCAATGATCAGGAAAAGGCATTGATTGGCATGTCAGCAGTGCCTCTCTATCGATATGTACTGGCTTCAGAGAGTTTTTTCCATACTCAAAATCCAGACGCCCATATTCAACAGTATTTGCATATGCTGGCCCAGCAACTAGTGGCACGCAATCTTCAGTCGCTGATCGATCAGGTTCGTCTGGTTTTTGGATCAGGCCATGCCAATGCAGCCCAGGACCCTAAAGTCGCACTTTATCTAAAACAACTGGATCACCTTGGTGCGGCACTTTCAGCCTATGAAGTAGATGCCCAGACATCTATGCAGATGAATATCCAGATGTTGCGTGATGCACAACTTTATGAGCAGGCCCTTATCAGCAAGATTGGCAGTGGCATGCTTCAGTCTGCTTTTTTTGGACAGTGAGGTCTAAGATGCTCTTTGAAGTATTCTGTTTTGGGGATGGAGATTTTCTGACCAGTCTGTTTCGTGGTGTATCGGCCATGGTTGGGCATCAGGATTTTCGCTTTGCGATGATGCTGGTTGTCAGTTATGCATTTATGACGATGTTGTTGATGGCCATGCTTAAGGGCCAGTTGCTTGATGTACGATGGTTTTTTGGAGTCATGCTCATCTATGCGCTTTTGCTGGTTCCGAAAGTATCCGTCAGCATTGAGGATCGGCTGCAATCCGGTTGGGGAGGAGCGCCGGTTGTTCATGAGGTTGGAGATATTCCCATTGGATTGGCTTTTATGGCAAGTGTCAGCAGCAAATTGGGAGATTGGCTGACTTCAACCATGGAAACAGTATTTAGCCTGCCCTCAGGCCTGAACTACGAAGATAATGGACCACTCTTTGCTGCCAGTATGGCGCAATCGATCAGTAGCTATTCGCTCACCAATCCTGAAACCCAGACAGCTTTGCAAAATTTTTGGCATAATTGTGTGTTTTATGATCTGGCATTAGGTTTTTACAGCATGCAATCCTTGATGGATGCGTCCGATCTGGAGACTTTTTTTCGTGCCAATGCGGCAAGTAATCGCGGCTTTGATTATATTGACCCGCAGGGAAACCATCAGATTCTTAGCTGTGACCAGGCCTTCAGTGGACACCTCGATCTCGATATTCAACAGGCCGTGCAGTCGGCACAAGTGTTTTTGCCTTGGCGCAATCAGGCAGTTATGACTCAGCAGGTCATTACTTCAGCCGCTCAGGCAATGCCCATTGCCTTTCAGTATCTTTCCGGGCTCGGCCTAAGTGCCTCACAAGCGTTGACTCAGGCTGCCTTGATGAACAGTTTTGCTTCGGGCTTGTCGGGTGCAGCTGCCCAGACGGGATCAACGGCAGCCCTGAGTGCCTATACGCAAGCCGTTGCAGAGCGTGAACATGCCCTGGATTATGGGGTTCTGGGGCGATTGTCGGCAAAAATGCTGCCAGTTGTTCGGGATGTTTTTGAAGGATTTATTGACTGTGTGTTTCCGGTTATTGCTCTGATGAGCATGTTGCCAGGTGGGGTGAGGGCTCTGCTGGCCTATTTTCGGGTTCAGGTATGGATTGCCCTTTGGCCACCGATTTATGCCATTCTCAACTTTGCCATGATTTTTTTCACTTCGGTTGCGGCCCAGAAAGCCATACAGATGTGCGCAGCTGGATATGCCTGCGCTCCCTCATTTTCATTGGCAACGCAACCGGGTTTTGAGGAAGTTCTTAAGATGCACGCAGCTGTTGCTGGATATCTTATGACATCCATTCCGATGATTGCCTGGCTTCTGGTCAACCAGTCAGGAGCGATGCTGGCGTCTCTGGCGGGAAGAATTATGGACAGTTATGCACAGCCTGTCTCCCAGGCGGCTCATGCAACTGCAACAGGGAATGTGACCCAAGGCAATATTCGTTTGGAAAATGTGCAGGCATGGCATCAGTCCAGTGCACCACACAACGAATCCGGATATTTTACCAGTAACAACGGCGCCTTTACAGTGACTGCTAATGCAGATGGACTTGTAGCCAAACAGAATTTGTCCAGTCTGGCGATGAGCCGATCCTGGTCGGCCGCACTGGAGCGTTCTTTTTCTGAAGAGCACAGTTCTGCAGTTGCTGAACTACATCGGGCTTCCGATGCGGTACGTCAAAGCAATAGCCAGATGTACCAGAGTATCGTGCAGATGGCTCGTTCTTGGGACCAAAGTAATGAACACCGCAGACAAGACAGTCACGATCAGACGCAGATGATCGATACAATCAATCGGGCTATGGATCAGGGATTGCGCGCATACAGCCATCGTACTGGAAAAATGCATGAGCTGGATTCAACTATTTCAGCAATTTTCAAAATCACGGCTGAGATGCCGGTATATCCCATTGATGTGATATCGGATATCAATTTTGCCATGAAAAACGCTTCGACGAAACAGAAACAGTGGGCCAATGATTTTGTCAGTAGCCAAGAATTTGCTCATGCTCTTGATGTGTCAATAAAAACCATGAAGAGTGAGTCCAATGCACACAGTGATCGCTCAACCAGGGAACAACTCTCATCAGTCAGTCAGCAGCAGCAGCACGAACAACAAAAGGTCCATGCCTATGAGCATGCCCGTCAGCAAGAAGAACAGACGGCTTTGCGCATGCAGCAGGTTCAGCAACATCGGGATGAACTGGATGTAGCCATGGGAAATGCGTTGCTGGAGGGCTTGCAGCAGCAGGGTATGGATTGGCAGAAAGGGCTTGACGATCTGGCACGGCAACATGATAGCCTGGAAGCGCGGCAAATTCGGGATTGGGCCATTCAGCAGTTGGATCATAAGAATGGAGCTGATCCCAAACCCTGAGCAAGATTCTTTTATTCGGTTTATGTTGCAGAATATTCTTGAAAATGTCATGGAACATTCATCAAGGCGAGTCAGGATCCAATGGTGAAGTTTGTCCTCCTCGAAGTCGTTCATGAGGTTTCCATGAGTATTCGCTTTCGCATCATATTTCTTGTTCTGATGGCTTTCGTTGCCATTTTGTCCATTGGTGGTTTCTCGATCTATGAGTCATCGCGCAATGCTGCCCAAGTGGCCGTGGTGACCCAGAAGACGGTTCCAAGTACACTGGCTTCGGCCGATCTGGTGTCTCGTCTCAAAGATGTTCAACTGGCTGCAATGACTTATACCACTGCTCCTGATGATGCGACGGCCAGTCAGGCCAAATCTGACCTTGATGGTGCGCGCATGGCGCTCAGGAAAGCACTTGATGTGCAAGTCCGTGAGGCAACTGGTTCTACACAAAACAAGCTTACCAAGGAGGCCAGTGATGCTTTAACGGATTACTTCAAGGCGATTGACGATACGGTTGGATACAAACAACAGGGGCACGCTGATATTGCTCAAGCCAATTTTTTTGGCAATGTTGCCCAATACGAGATGGTATTGCAGCAGATCGTTGATACCCTGCGTATTGAGAAAAATCGTACCAATGACAGTGCCATTGCCTTTCTGAATCATAACTTGCATATGACGACGGTACTTGTTGATTCTGTAACTGGTTTTAGTGTCATTCTGCTTGGTTTTCTGAGTGTTGTGCTCTATCGGAAAATTGTTCAGCCGATTGCGCGTATGCAAGCCATGATGAGTTCGATCGCTGAACATCAGGATTTCAGTCGACGGGTTCCCGTGGATCGTCACGACGAAATTGGACGTTCCATTGAAGCATTTAACGCCATGCTGGCCAAAATTGAGGAGCGTTCAGCACAGTTGCGTGCTAAGACACATGACATGCAGACTATGTTGCAGCATATGCCGCAGGGAATTCTGACGATTACCCATGGTAATAAGGTTCATCAGGAATTTTCGGCCTATCTTGCTTCTATTCTTGAAACAGATCAGATTGCTGGTCAGGATGTCATGGACTTGATGTTTGGTGCAACTTCACTGAGCTCGGATGTGCTTTCCCAGATTCAGACCATCACCTCGACCTGTGTTGGTGAAGATGAAATGAATTTTGAACTTAATGCTCATCTGCTTGTTGGGGAAGTTGAAAAACAGATGCCCGACGGTCGTCAAAAGGTTCTTGATTTGAACTGGTCACCCATTGTTGCTGAGGATGGAACCATCGACCGGTTAATGGTGTGTGTGCGCGATGTGACAGAATTGCGCAAATTGGCCAGTGAGGCCAAGGAACAGCGCCGTGAACTGGAAATGATCGGAGAGATTTTAGCGATTACCCAGGAAAAATTTCATGAGTTCATCGAGTCATCACTGCGTCTGGTCGATGACAACGAGCATATCGTTCGACAGCATGTTGATGCTGATTTGGATGCGATCAATAACCTGTTCCGTAATATGCACACCGTCAAAGGCAATGCCCGTACCTATGGTCTGAAGCACCTGACACAAGTAGTTCATGATGCAGAGCAAATGTATGAGGCCCTGCGACAGGTCCCTCCAGACATGATTTGGGACCAAACCATGCTGCTTGATGAATTGACACGTGTGCGTAGTTTCATCGAGCACTATGCAAGAATCAATGAAGTGAGTCTGGGACGCAAGGGTCCCGGTCGTCGGGGTAGTGTTGAACGTTATTTGATGGTGGACAAGTATCAGATCGCTGAAACACTGAGTCGCCTTGAAACCATCAATCCTGCCAATGTACATGAATTGGTTGCTGCACGTGATGCAGTGCATCGAACCCTGCGTCTGCTGGGAACTGAGCCTATCCAGGAAATCCTTAGTTCAGTACTCGGTTCATTGCCTTCGTTGGCCCATGAATTAGGTAAGTGCCCACCAAATGTCCGTATTGAGGATCATGGTTTTGTGGTCCGTAGCCAGTTGTCTGGATTGCTAAAGAATGTATTTATGCATCTGTTCCGTAATTCTTTGGATCATGGCCTGGAACCAGCGGATGAGCGCAAGGCTGTGGGCAAGCCCGCCACTGGAACGATTCTGCTCGAGACGACGGTACAACAAGGTATATATCGACTTGTTCTCACCGATGATGGACGAGGACTGGCGTTAAGCCGAATCCGTAGTCGTGCGCTTAGTAAAGGTTGGCTGAAGGAGGGCGAAGCGATCACTGACGATGATCTGGCAGAGTTGATTTTCAAACCTGGTTTCTCAACGGCAGAACAGGTGACTGAGGTTTCGGGTCGGGGTGTTGGTATGGACGCAGTCAAGGACTTTCTCAAACGTGAGCAGGGAGGGATTGAACTGGTCTTTCTGGATGACCAGGAAGGAGCAGATTATCGGGCATTTGCCTTGCATGTGACGCTGCCCTCCCAGTATGCTGTTTCCCGGGAAGAAGTTCCGGTACGGATGTCCGTCAATAAGGTCTCTAAAGAGGCCGAGGCTGTATAATCGCCAGACAAGCATCGGTCTTCTACACTGAACTGGATGCAGTTGGGAGCGAATGCCGATGGATGTTGTGGACTATATCGTAGTTGGTGGTGGATCAAGTGGGTGTGTTCTGGCTGGACGTCTGTCTGAGGACCCGAATGTTCGGGTTCTCTTGCTGGAGGCGGGACAGGGCAAGCCAGATAGTTCCTTGGTGACGACCCCAGCTGCGGTACTGGCAATGGCGCCTTATCGCATCAATAACTGGGCTTTTTCGACGGTACCTCAAAAGGGACTGAATGGCCGCCAAGGTTTCCAGCCCAGAGGTAAGGTCCTTGGTGGTTCTTCAGCCATTAATGCGATGGTCTATATTCGTGGTCACCGGACAGACTATGATCGATGGGCTCAAGGAGGGTCTGAAGGCTGGTCTTGGGACGAGGTTCTACCCTATTTTCTCAAAGCAGAGGCCAACAAGGATTTCGATAATGAGTGGCATGGACAGAATGGCCCATTGTCAGTAAGTCGCCTGCGAACGGATAACCCTTTTCAGGACTACTATCTACAGGCAGCCAAAGAAGCAGGTTTTACACTCAATGATGATTTCAATGGGCCCGAACAGGAAGGCATAGGCATATATCAAGTTACTCAGTGCGAGGGTGAGCGCTGTAGTGCCTACCGGGCATACGTACATCCCTTTCGCTCATCCCGCCCCAATTTGCTTGTTCAAACAGGTGCTTTGGCAGAACAGATTTTATTTGAGGGCCGAAGGGCTGTTGGTGTCCAGTATCGTTGGGCAGGACGTACCATAACTGTACGTGCCCAACGAGAGGTTTTATTGAGTGCTGGCGCATTCCAGTCCCCCCAACTGTTGATGCTGTCGGGTATCGGTGATGCCCGTGAGCTTCATCAGCTTGGTATTGATGTGGTGCATCACTTGCCGGGTGTTGGACAAAATCTCCAGGATCATCCGGATTTTATATTTGGCTATCGTGCTGAAGATCTCAATCTGGTTGGAATATCCTGGCAGGGTGGGAAAAAGCTTTTCCAGGAATGGAAGCGTTATCGTTCCGATCGCCGCGGTATGTTGACGACCAACTTTGCTGAAGGAGGGGGGTTTCTAAAAACAAGCCCAGATCTTGAGGCTCCAGATATTCAGCTGCATTTTGTTGTGGGGGTTGTCGATAACCATGGACGAACCTTGCACCGTGGCCATGGGTTTTCCTGTCATGTTTGTCTCCTGCGCCCGAAAAGCCGGGGCAGTGTCCGTCTCAAGGATCGGCAGAGTACTTCGGCCCCATTAATTGACCCGGCTTTTCTTGATGATCCTGCTGATCTGGAAACCATGGTTCTGGGGTACAAATTAACGGAAAAACTGATGCAGGCACCTTCGTTGCAGAGTCGTCGTCAGGCTGATTTATTTACCCGTCAGGTTCATACGGATGCAGAAATCAGGGCAGTTCTGCGTGAAAGGGTGGATACGGTTTATCATCCAGTGGGAACTTGTAAAATGGGCCGTGACAGCTGGTCGGTTGTGGATCCTGAGTTGCGGGTGTATGGCGTGGAAGGACTGCGTGTGGTCGATGCATCGATCATGCCAAGCCTTATTGGCGGAAATACTAATGCGCCTTGTATCATGATTGGTGAAAAAGCGGTTGATATGATTCAGAGATCTCGTTAATTGCAAGTTTTTAAGATGGATGTCATCTCTTTCATGAGTATGGAAAGATTCATTCGTACATCAATTAAGGGGCTGATGCCAAGGATGCCCACGTGGGCAGAAAAACTTGACCAGAAATTGGGTGTTTCTTGTCTTGGTGCCAAGTAGTCCGATAGCCGATAGAAACTGCTTGGCTTAATTTCCAGACAGCACTCAGAACTCATTTAAAATGCCCAATACCTTTTGCAGTGTCCTTGTCACAACGTTCTTCGAAGTCACAAGGTTCTTCAAAGATAATTTCGCTTTTGCAAGGCTGTGTAAGGCCAAGTTGAGCATCATTTTTGCATAAACCAGTTTAGTGATGGTTTGGCTGGAGATGATGCGTGGACGATATTAAGAAATTGCTGCAGCGAATCAGTCAGGCTGGTTTAGGTGTCCCCATGTTTTTATTAATGATTTTGGGGATGATGATTCTGCCGCTACCGCCATTTTTATTGGATGTTTTTTTTACGTTTAACATTGCTCTGTCGCTCGTCATTATTTTGGCGACTGTATACGCGCTCAGGCCTCTGGATTTTGCTGTTTTTCCGACGCTTTTGCTGGTGGCTACTCTATTGCGTCTGGCTTTGAATATTGCATCTACCCGGGTTGTGCTGTTGCATGGCCATGAGGGGAGCCAAGCGGCAGGC
>JAJZUM010000084.1 GCA_021848605.1 Pseudomonadota bacterium
TGCCATACGACATTGGCCGCATCGAGGTACGGGGTTTGCACCAAAGGTCATTCTGCTACTTTCTCTTCATCAAGGGAATGTTCCAACCCAGCATTTTATTCATGACCGGCTGTTCGAACTTATGGCCATTCATGTTGAATCCTGGCCTCTTGATTGGCCTTTACCTGAGGCTGACGTGGTTTTTAATGCCATTGGCGATGCTGAACTCTGTTCTGATGCTTTACAACGCTGTATTCAAATTGTTGACTCGATTCATGGAGCTGTACTGAATCATCCACGCAATGTGTTACAGACGAGCAGGTTACTGATCAACAGACTTGCCGAAACGATTCCAGACATGATCGTTCCACGTCTTCAATCCATAGAAAACTCCATCATCGAACACAGAGATCAACTACAATATCCCTTCTTAATTCGTGCCCTAGGCTATCATGGTGGTACATTTTTCGAACGTGTCGATTCCTTGGAACAATTGAAAACAGTCATCGAATCATTCCCACCCTTACCTTTGTACCAAATTGAATTGATGCCATCACGCGACCAGGATGGATACTACCGAAAATACCGTGTTCTCTGGATTGATGGTTGCATGTATCCTATTCATCTCGCCATATCCACAAACTGGAAAGTGCATTATGTTCATGCACGGATGCATGAATCCGAAAGCTGTCGCCAGGAAGAAGCCAGATTTCTAGGGCAAATGGAACAGGTACTTGGTCGTCGTGCCTTTTGTGCTTTGCAAACATTATTTCAGTCCTTAAACCTGGATTATGTCGGCGCTGATTTCACCCTTTCTCCCGAAGGGCAAGTGCTTTTGTTTGAATGCAACCCAACCATGCTTATTGCTGTTCCACCTCAAGATTCGATTTGGGATTATCGCAGGGAATCATTCCAACGAGCCATAGATGCTTGTCATCGGTTAATGGGCTTGAACAGCAGGGTCTGATGGCAGACTAACCATCCATGGGTACGTCATGCGGTGAGCAGCGCACAATTGCGGTTGACATGCACGCTTCATGAAGAAAGCGCTAACTCGGATGAAATTATTCTTTTGCCGGAGGACGAATCAAAAAAAATAGATAAACTTGAATGTGCATTTGATAAAGTTTTAATTGGGTGTGGATAAATTGCAACGCTTTGCGGTCATTCATGAAGTTTCTCATTGCAGCAAGAATCATCCTTGTTGTACACCAGCGGCGCTTAATGGATATGGTATTCAAGTCAAGGTGTGGTACACGAAATGCTTGATGTCCGATGGGAGGTTTTGATGGGTTCGCTGCTTGATGAAAAACCCTTGATTCTTGTGGTGGATGATACACCTGAAAATCTGATGCTGATGGCAACACTGCTGAGTGATCGTTACCGGGTGCGGGTTGCCAATTCTGGGGCGAAGGCGTTGGTACTGGCTGCGGCGGATACACCTCCTGATCTGATTCTTCTTGATATCATGATGCCGGAAATGGATGGTTATGAGGTGTGTCGTGTACTTAAGGGCAATGTTAAAACCGCCGAGATTCCGGTCATCTTTTTGACTGCACGAACGGAGGTGCGGGATGAAGAGGCAGGGCTGAAACTTGGGGCTGCAGACTATATTTCTAAGCCGATTTCTCCTCCAATTGTCCTAGCGCGAATTGAGACCCATTTGCGGCTTAAGGCCAGCAGTGATTTCCTGCGTGACCGAGCTGGTTTTTTAGAACAAGAGGTAGCCCGACGATCCCGGGATGTCATCGCCATTCAGGACGCCACCGTGATGTCGATGGCTTCACTTGCAGAAACGCGAGATATTGATACGGGGCATCATATTCGCAGAACTCAGCACTTTGTGAAAGTTCTGGCCGAAAAGCTGAGTCTTTGTCGCGGGTATGAGGAGATACTCAATCAGGATTTTATTACCCTGCTATTTCGTGTGGCACCGCTGCATGATATTGGTAAGGTGGGAATTCCAGATCAGATATTGATGAAACCTGGTCCTTTGACGAACGAAGAGTTTGCCATCATGAAGACCCATACATCGCTGGGAGCTTCTGTTCTGGAGTATTCTGAAAAGCTGTTTTCTGAACCAATTCCTTTTTTCAAACATGCAAAAGAATTAACTCGTAGCCATCATGAACGATGGGATGGTCGTGGTTATCCCGATGGTTTGTCGGGAACAGATATTCCTCTTGCGGCGCGATTGATGGCTGTAGCCGATGTGTACGATGCTCTTTCCGCGCGGCGGGTGTACAAGGAGCCTTTTCCACCCGACAAGACGCTGCAGATTATGCGGGAGGGACGTGGTTCCCAATTTGATCCTGATATTACCGATGTGTTTTTTTCCAGTTATGAAGAAATCCATGATATTGCCTTGCGCTGGAGTGATCACTGATTTTTTCTTGCAATACCGGCTAAGCAGTATTCAGCGTGAGAGATATCGTCTAAACATCCTCGGGGGCGTCGGCCAGCCTTCATGGGTGTTTGAACGGGAGAATGTCCAGGAAAATATGCAGGCGTCTCTGCCTGATTCTCAGAGCAATTAACAGCAAATAGGTGGTTCCAGTCAACAAGCTCCGGATGAATGTCGATGAATGCGCAGGATGGTGTGAAGGAATTTAAGATTATCCTACCAGGTTATGAGCAGCTGCAGCAGATTTATGAGAGCGTCAGTACGGTTGTGTGGCGAGGTTTGCGAAGTTCCGATCGGCAGCCTGTGGTGATCAAGATGGCGCATCCGAATCATGTCAATGTTGAGCGCAAGGAGCGCCTCGAGCATGAGTTCAGTTTGCTCAAGGAACTGGAATCAGTGATTGGTCTGAAGGCTTTTGAGTGTTTTCGGGTGGAGAATCTCGTCTGTTTGGTCATGGAAGATACGGGGGCTTTGTCCCTGACCCGACAGAAGTCTCTGGCTGATGATCTGGCTTTGTTTCTTGATCTGGCCATTCAGTTGACGACAATTGTCGCGGCTATTCATGGTCGCGATGTGATTCACAAAGACATCTCGCTTGATAATGTGGTGTATAACGCTGAGCGTGGCATGCTGTGGTTGATTGATTTTGGGATTGCCAGTCGGATTCCCCGCGAGAGTCGGGAACTGGGTAATCCGGGAGTTCTGGAGGGCAATATCTCGTATATGTCGCCGGAACAGACGGGGCGGATGAATCATACGCTTGATTATCGGACCGATCTGTATTCCCTGGGTGTCGTTTTTTATGAACTTTTGTCGGGCAGTTTGCCTTTTGTCGCTGCCGATGCCCTGGAGATGATCCACTGCCATCTGGCCAAAGAACCGTTGTTGCTCTCCAGTGTTAAGTCGAGCGTTCCACCCGTGTTGGCAAGGATGGTTGACCGGCTGCTGAAAAAGCGGCCTGAAGATCGCTATCAGAGTGCCGATGGACTGCTCGATGATTTACAAAACTGTCAACGTATGTTGCATCAAAACGCCGTTATTGAGGATTTTTCGATCGGGCATAGTGATCGATCCAGTCGTCTGATGTTGCCGGAGTCTTTGTATGGACGCGATCATGAGATTGCCTGTTTGCATGCGGCCTATGAACGGATCAGTCGGGGTGGTCGTGAACTGATATTGGTCAAAGGGGCTGCGGGGACGGGTAAATCGGCACTGGTTCAA
Organism: Pseudomonadota bacterium; assembly: GCA_021848605.1. Lineage (GTDB taxonomy): Bacteria > Pseudomonadota > Gammaproteobacteria > Pseudomonadales > Moraxellaceae > JAJXWR01. The sequence goes on from JAJZUM010000084.1 coordinate 3,605, forward strand.
GAGCTCTATGTGCCCGTGACCCGGAGCGAGGGTTTTTATCTTGCCGGCAAGTTTGATCAGTTGCAGCGTAGCCTGCTTTTTTCAGCCTACATACAGGTTCTGCAAAAGTTTGTTCAGTATCTGCTTGGGGAATCTGAGGAAAGTCTCAGAAAGTGGCGGATGAGGATACTGAAGGCGATAGGGGAGAATGGCCCGGTTCTGGTCAGTCTGATTCCGGAGTTTGAGCGTATCCTGGGCAGACAGGAGAAGGTCTTTGAATTGCCGCCACAGGAATCGCAGATCCGCATCAAGTTTACCCTGTTGCATCTTTTTCAGGCAATTGCCGACAAGTCGCATCCGCTGGTAATTTTTCTGGATGATATGCAGTGGGCAGACTTGCCGTCACTAAATCTGAGCGAAGCCTTGCTGACGAGTTCCCAATCTGATGCCCTATTGCTGGTGATGTCCTTTCGCGACAACGAAGTGCAAGCCCTGCATCCTTTATCAGCGCTTCTGGCGTCGTTGACTCAGACGGGTGTTGTGAGCACGGAGATTGAGGCGCAAAGCCTGAATAAGGCAGATGTCGAGACGTATGTGGCCGATGCCTTGCATTCAACGGTGGATGAAGTGCGCGAACTAGCCTGGTTGTGCCACAGCAAGACGCAAGGAAATCCATTTTTTCTGGGACAACTTCTGCATGCTCTGTATCGGGATCATCTGCTTGAATACCGGCGACTGTCCGCGGGAGGTGCTTCCTCCTGGCAGTGGGATATTGATCGGATTCAGCGGGTCAGCTTTACCGAAAATGTGCTCGATCTTCTGAAGAAGAATTTACTAACTCTGCCTGAAGTCACTCAGGAATTGATCAGTGTTGCCGCAATGCTGGGCAACGTATTCCAACTGGATGTATTGGCTCGGGTATGTGAAAAAGATGATGAGGTAATTTCAAAACAGTTATGGCCAGCGATCCTTGAAAACATGTTGATTCTGGTGCAGGTCTCAGACCTGGGAAAGGAGCGGGAAAGTCTGGGTTATGATTTTCGAAGTTCCACGCTGGCCTTTGTGCATGACCGTATTCAACAGGCAGCCTACGCGCTGATACCCTTGGACCAGCGTGCCTTGCTGCACGTCCGCATTGGGCGTCTTCTGGCCTCGGGATTTGGTGAGGGTAAGGGCATCGACGCGGATGTTCTAAGCATTGCGGGACATTTTAATCAGGGTCTGCCATTGCTGCGTTCAAGAGAGGAACGGTTGCTGGCTTCAGAAATCAATCTGCGAGCCGGACAACAATCGCTGCTGTCGGGAGGGTATGAACATGGTCTGCAATTTTTGGAAATGGCTAATGCACTCTTGCCAGACAATGCCTGGGAAGATCATTACGAACTGGCTTTATCCATTCATACCCGGCTGATTGAAGCTGCGTTTTTGTGCGGCCATTATGAATTGATGGACACATTGAGTGTGCTTGTGAAGCAGCATGCAAAGGATGTTTTGCATCTGGTGGACATGTACTCCATTTATATATCCTCGTATGTAACCCGCAATATGTTTGATCAGGCTATTGATCGAGCTCTTGAGATTCTTGGCTTACTGCACGAGTTTTTTCCCAAAAAGCCCAGTAAGTGGCATAACATCCGTGATTATCTACGGATCAAGTGGCTGTTACGTGGTCAGGATACGGAAAGTTTGCTTAATTTTCCCTTACTCACCAACCCCAGCAAGCTTGCTGCGATGAAAATTATGGATGCTGTATCGTCATCGGTATATTCAGCGCGGCCAGAGCTTTATCCACTGTTCGTTTTTCGGCGAATCCTGATTACCCTGGTGCATGGTCTGTGTAGTTATTCCATATCAGCCTTTACTGGTTATGGTCTGGTTCTTTGCGGTGGGATGAACCAGATTAGAAGCGGTTACGCTTTTGGTAAACTGGGCGTTGATCTTTTAAACAGGTTGGAAGCTCCTGATCAAAAAGCAAAAGTCTTTTTCCGGTTTTATGGATTTATTGCCTATTGGGTGCGACCACTGAGGGAAACACTGAACCGTTATGAACGTGGATTTCAGTCAGCGCTGGAAGTTGGTGATCTTGAGTCAGCTGGGTTGATTTTTTTTGCGGATCTTGGGTATTCATTTTTTTCTGGAATTGCCTTGGATGTTCTGCTGAAAAAAGGGCAGAACTATATTAAAAAATCAGTTGAAATCCGTCTGGAAAACGCTTCGTACCGCTGTCGGATGATTACCCAGTTTATCTCGGATCTGCATGGCATTCATGCCCAGGATGCACAAAATCATCAATACTATGATGAACGAAGTATGTTGCCCTTACAAATTCAGTCAGGAGATCAGACCTCATCAGGGATGTACTTCGTTTTTAAGCTGATGGTCTGTACCTTAAAGGGTCAATACGAAGATGGACTTCTGCTCGTTGAACAGATTGAACGGTACGTCAAAGGATTGCGTTCAACCTTTCTTATGGTGGGCTACAACTTTTATCATTCTTTATGTCTATTAGGTGTGGCTCGTTCCCGTGGCGTCTCCGTGATGCCGCTGCTCAAACAGGTAAAGGTTCTTCAAAAACAGCTTCAATTCTGGTGCACCCATGCGCCCGCTAATTGTTTGCACAAGTATTATCTGGTCGAGGCGGAGTTGTGTCGGGTGCAGGGGAAGCGTGATCAGGCTCTACAGGAATATGGGCGGGCCATTGAACATGCGGTGCAGTCAGAGTTCATTCAGGATGAGGCATTGGCCCATGAGCTGATGGGTCAGTATCTTTATGGTCTTGGAGAGCTGGAACAGGCACGGACAGCGATACGCAAGGCCTTGTACTGTTACCAGATATGGGGAGGACATGCCAAAGCGCAGCAGGTGCGTCAGGATTGTCTGTCCTGGCTGCATGAGCAGGACACACAAGAACATCTTGATTTAACCAGGTCACTGACTGCACACAGCGTATCGGTCAATTTGATTGATTTTGCTTCGATCATCAAATCTTCGCAGGCGATATCCATTGAGGTGGATTTGACTCGCCTTTTGGAGAAACTCATGCATCTGGTGATTGAAAATGCTGGGGCAAAGACGGGATACCTGCTGCTGGTTGAGCAACAGCAATTGCTGGTTCGGGCGCTGATTCATGCTCAGACGCAGGAAGTACGGATGTTTAGCCATGAGGAATTGCATAGTGGGCTGGATTTACCGCTGTCGGTCGTGCAGTACGTACATCGGACCTCGGAAATGATTCTGCTGGAGGATGCTCAGCATTCGCAGATCTATGCCCAGGATCCTTATATTCAGCGGGCGCAGGTTCGGTCGGTACTTTGTCTGCCAGTCCTGTTGCAGGGAGAAATGATCGGGGTTTTGTATCTGGAGAATAACCACAGTCCAAATGCTTTCAGCCATGACCGGATTCAAGCGTTGCAGGTGATTGTGACTCAGGCGGCCATTTCTATATCCAATGCCCGGTTGTATCAGAACCTGCGCCATGAGATCAGCACCCGGGAAAAGGCCGAGGCGAAGTACCGGGGCATTTTCGAGAATTCGCGGGCGGGGATTTTCCAGATCACTCTGAGTGGAGCGATTCTGACGGCCAATCCGACCTTCTTTGCCTTGCTTGGCTATGCCAGTCAGGATGAGTTTACTGGTGATGATTTCAGAATTGATAAGGGTTTTTTTGTTGATGAGGCCGATTTGCAACATATTCTCAAGGAGTTGCAGGCCCGAGAAGTTCTGGATGAGTTCAGTTTTGCCGCCTATCACCGGGATGGGCGGGTGATCCGACTTTCGGTGCGGGCGCGGATGGTGCGTTTTGACCATGAGTCCTACATTGAAGGATTTATGGAAGATGTGACCGAGCGGGAGCAGGCCAAGACCTTGCGCTTGGCCAAGGAAGCGGCGGAAGCAGCGACCCAGGCGCGAGGGGAGTTTCTTGCAAACATGAGCCATGAAATTCGCACGCCCATGAATGCGATCATTGGTTTTTCGAAGATTGCCCTGACGACGGAACTGAGTGTGCGTCAGCGTGATTATCTCGGCAAAATTGAATTTGCAGCTAAGTCGTTGTTAGGGATCATCAACGACATTCTTGATTTTTCCAAAATTGAGGCGGGTAAGCTCGATCTGGAATTGGTGGAGTTTAATCTGGCAACGGTGCTGGATAACTCGGTGAATATGGTGATCAGCCGGGTCGCAGACAAGCATCTGGAACTGGTCGTGGATCTGCATCCTGATACACCGTTGCAGTTGCGCGGTGACCCACTGCGTCTAAGTCAGATTCTCGTTAATTTGCTGAGCAATGCCTGCAAGTTTACTGAATCGGGCGCGATTGTCCTTAGTGCGCAGTTATGCTCGCAACGTACTGAAGATCTGGTATGTTTGCGTTTTGCGGTATCCGATATGGGCATAGGGATGTCCGAGGAACAGCAAGCGCAGTTATTTTCGGCTTTTACCCAGGCAGACTCATCAATTACCCGTAAATATGGAGGAACAGGGCTTGGTCTAAGCATCAGCAAGAAGCTGGTGGAGATGATGCACGGGCACATTGGTGTGGAAAGTGCGTTGGGCAAGGGGAGTACCTTTGCTTTTGAAGTCGAGTTGGGGCTTGGTGCCGGGTCATCATTACCCATGCGTTTGCCAGAACATTGTCCGCCTTTTGCGGTGCTATTGGTCGTGGAGCAGGATGCGGTGCGCCAGGCCCTGCAAAGAATACTTAGGTTTTGGGGCATAGCGGTTCATCAGTTTTCGGAACATGATCGAGAAGGATTGTTCCCGTTGGATTTGAGTGTGCGCTGTGTGGTGATTGTGGATGAGGGCTTACTTGAAGGACTTATTCGGGTAGAAAAAAATGGCGCGCCGATATGGGGTATTGTGCTGACACCGATCGGTCATACGTCGGTTGCTGAAGTAGAAGAAGGGTTGAGTAGTGGCCATCAGCTGATCCGTCTGGAAAAGCCAGTGTTGATGCGTACGTTGAGGAATACGCTGTTGAGCCTGCTGGGTTGTGAGGTGAAAGGGGAGGAAGAAATACACAGGGATGAGGTTCGTGCTGTACGGACAAACAATGCACAGCGCCAGGCAACCTTGTTGCTGGTTGAGGACAATGAGCTCAATCAGCAGGTAGCCTGTGAGTTGTTGCGGGCACAGGGTTATCGGGTGCTGGTGGCCAATCACGGCAAGGAAGCTCTTGATCAGTTGATGAGTACTCCCGACATTGATCTTGTGTTGATGGATGTGCAGATGCCGGTCATGGGGGGCTATGAGGCGACCATGCGCATTCGTAATGATCTGAAGATGGAAAATTTGCCGATTATTGCCATGACAGCGCATGCGATGCGTGGTTATAAGGAAGAATGTCTGGCGAAGGGAATGAATGATTATGTCAGCAAGCCGATTGATCCAGAGCAGTTGTTTGCGGTGATAGGGAATTGGCTGGATTTGCCGGAAGGATCAATAATAGAGGAGAAGTCTCCTGAGTCTGAGATTGAGGAACATACAGAGGCCCCGGTGCAGATACGCTCAGGCTTGAGTAGACTGGCGGGAAACGAGGAACGTTATCGTCAGTTGCTGGATGTCTTTGTTGAGAAGTATCAGAGCTTTGAGGAGGAGGTTCGGGACATCCTAAGTCGTGGGGACTGGCGTGCAGCCGAGCAAAAGACGCACGCATTCAAAGGTGTTGCAGGGAATTTAGGTGTAGATGCAGTGTACCGGAGTGCGGTAGAACTGGAGAATCTGTTGCGGGCAGATGTTCAGGACGTGGGCCAGGTTCTGATGCAGTTGGGACAACAGTTGCGGGAGGCGGTGGCCTACATTTCGGGCTTACCGCGGTTGGTTGTTGAAGAGCCTGTGGTTCCTACGGATATTGACTGGACGCAAGTTAAGGAAATGATGCGGCAGATGGAACAGCATTTGCGCAGCAGTGATGTGCAGGTGTTATCGCTTATGAGCCAACTCCGTGTGAGCGTGCAGAGTTGTCCGCAGTGCCGGACCATCCTGCAACCGATGGCTGCGGCCGTGGAGCAGTTTGATTTTGAGGAAGCGCTGGTTGGTCTGGGTGAGCTACAGGGGCATACGCAAGAAAGCCACTGAGCAACAGCCGTTGGTTTTAAATGAGTAAATTCGTCGATCAGGTTCCTTGATGCGGGCGATGTTGTTCAGTAATAGCTGCCGGTGGAATCCTGCCGATTCCGCCAGAGCACCGTTCGTTATCGTTACGTCGTCCGGCTGCTATCTCATCATGGGCTTGGCTAAGCAAACCCGTGGATATGCCCGTTATTCACTTGATGTGCCTGTAGAAAAGATTGGAATACTCATCTTCCATCATTTTAATTTCTTGGGATTTTTCTTTGATCATCCATTCGAGAAAATCACGGTGTTTTTTCAACTCGAGTTGGGATTTGATGCGGATTTTGACAATAATTTCCCTGAAAGGTTTTGTAATATAATCACTGGCACCAACAGTAAAACCCTTGATTTCATCTTCTTCAGCAAGGCAACCAGTAATAAAAATGACGGGAATTTTTTTGCTAATGTCCTGACTTTTGATTCTTCTGCAAATTTCATATCCATCAAGTCCTGGCATCATAACATCCAGAAGGATCAGGTCAGGCAAGTATCCAGCCTGGATCATGGCTAATGCCTTTTCGCCACTCGTCGCAGCACGGATCTGGTAGTCTGCACCAAGTAACTCGGAAAGGATGACAATATTGGTTGGTTCATCATCAACAATTAGAACGGATTGTAGCGCATTTGCCATACATGAGTGCCTTGAACTAGAGTTCAAAAAGTGATTTGCTGCCGTTAAATGCGGTAATATTGATCAAATATGTAGCTCTTCAAATATAGAGTATTGTGACGGACGTGCAAAATATTCTAAATCAAGTTTTGGAGTTCATTTTCTCAAAAACTGCTGGCTCTAAGTCGCTTCAGACGTGGCTTCGAGGCGTAGTGTGCATGCATGACTTGCACAAAATAGTCTTTTACCTTCTGGTCAATGTGTTCCAGAATTCGGCTCGTAGCCTCGCCATATTCCTCCTGGAGTTCATTCAGTGCTCCCAGGATCAATGCCCGGAACAAGACCCCCACCCCGGAACAAGACCCAAAGCCAGCTGGCAAAATCCATGGTATTCATGGTTTGCTTCATACGGATTCGGCTGGCACCGAACGAGGCCATGCCTTGCTCATACTAAGCGAACAACAAAATACAAAAGCGCGTAGATCTCCAGAGAGCCGTCAGATGGATGGAAGCCAGGTAGGCGCTGTCGTGGATGCTTTGTTCCTTGAGCAATCCCAGATGCTGTTTGGCTTCCTTGAAGTACACGTCAATACCCCAGCGCAACGCGTAGATCTCCAGCATGGTGCTGTCCTCAAGATGACATCCTGTCGTCAGAAAGACCGCCCAGTCGTGCTTGCCCAGTCGTGATTTTTCATCGGCAACGCCCCGAACAAACATTAGCCCGCTTCATTCGGGGCATGACATTCGAGCTAAGACAATCATTTGTTTTGTTGTTCTTGGTCCGAACAATAGCGGTTAGGGCATGATCCCGCGTCAACCTAAGCACCTGCCTGGTTGCAAACCAGGCGTCCGCCAAAAAATATTACGCTAGGATATGCTGTCGCATGTTTTGAATGCTGGAGGTGAACACTTGTCCGCGCATTCCCCTTGCTAGGCGAGTTCCGAACCAGCCTTGCGCCAGCAGGGGGTCAAGCGGACGGTTTTGGGTTTGGCTTGGCTTTT
>JAJZUM010000085.1 GCA_021848605.1 Pseudomonadota bacterium
GATCTCTTGAGGTGCGGCAGGTCAATACATGATGTCTACTCGGACACAACAAGGGAGATCAACTGCTTCTTGAAGCGGCACAGCGTATCCATCCCCAGATTCGTGATACCGATACCTTTGCCCGCTTGGGAGGGGACGAGTTTACCGTCATTCTTCCTGATTGCACCGACGCCGTCAGCATTGATCGTATCGTCCAGAAAATTCTTCAGGTGATGAACCAGCCCTTTGATTTGGGCATGGGTGATATTGCCCATGTTTCCTGCAGCATTGGTATTGCCCTTTATCCTGATAATGGCGAAGACTCTGATGAGTTGATGCAGCATGCCGATCAGGCCATGTATGTTGTCAAACAAGGGGGGCGCAACGGATTTTGTTATTTTACCCAGAATATGCAGCAGCAGGCAGAAGAGAAAATCAATCTGACTCATGACCTGCATGGGGCTCTGGAGCGAGGAGAACTCGAAGTTTATTACCAACCTATTATTGAAATGACCAACCGCCGTATCGAGAAAGCAGAGGCGCTTTTGCGCTGGCATCATCCACACCGTGGCATGGTGTCGCCAGCGGTATTTATTCCCTTGGCGGAGGAATCAGGGCTCATTCTTTCTATAGGGGCTTGGGTGGTCGATCAGACGGTACAGGCCATCAAGGATTGGCATGAAGCGACAGGGCAATGGATTCCGGTCAGTGTCAACAAGTCACCGGTTCAGTTCGCCAGGGATGAGCACATGGACTGGCTGCAACGATTTGAGCAGAGTGATTTACCTCGTCACATCCTGACCATCGAGATTACCGAAGGTTTACTGCTCAACCCCAGTACTCGTGTGCGGGACAAATTTGAATTGTTCCGATTGCATGATATCGAACTTTCCATCGATGATTTCGGGACCGGCTATTCTGCTTTGTCGTATCTGAATCAGTTTGATGTTGATTATTTGAAAATTGATCGTTCATTCGTGCAGAATCTGGTGACCGATGCCACCAATCGGGCTTTGACGGAAGCCATCATTGTCATGGCACACAAACTCGGTATTCGTACAATTGCCGAAGGAGTCGAGACTGAAGAGCAATATCAACTGCTCAAAGACTTCGGCTGTGATTATGCCCAAGGCTTTTTGCTTGCTCGTCCTTTGCCATTCTCCCAGTTCATGGAGCGTATAAGCCTGCCGTCCGATCATGTTCCTGTTCCTGTTCCATGATTTCTTGGGCAAAATCGTAGGCTAAACATCCCCTGTAAAGTCTCTATAAAGAATGGATCTAAGGAAATTCAGCAGGTTTTTGCGCTATTTGGTGCAGCTTGTGTCTGCGCACGTTTGGTTCTTTAGGGTCTTGGTTTCGCATGGCACGAGAAATAATTTGAACCTGTGAACCCCGACACAGTTTGCACGGTTGGTTCTCATGGACGAAGAAGAGCTGTGCTAGCATCTTGGTGTATGAAGCAAGGGAGGTTTTACGCCATGCATCTTGATAAATCGGCGCTTTTTCAACGTCAGTGTACCCATTGCGGTTATGTGCGTCAGGCTTGTGATGCCGATCATCGCAAGCACCGCTGTCCATCCTGTGGGCTTGCCTATATCGAACAGACCACAGCGCGTCCTGTGGCGCGTACAGCTGCGGTTGCTGTGCCCGTTTAAGCGGGCAGGACACTCCAGTGATGCAGGGTGTTTCGTTGCCGGCTCCAGGCCAGAATTGTACCGAACTCCTGCATCACCCATTCACTCTGGGTTGGTCTCAGAAAAACCGAATCATCCACACCTAAGGCAGTTCGGGTTGAGCCATTGTACATACATTGGTTGGTGGAGATGCCATACAGAGGATTGGTGCTCAGGCCGGCAGGGGAAACTGGGTGAGCACGCCAGCCACCGCCATAGATGAAATAGGTTCGACGGCGATTGCGGTCCCAAGCCGACCAGAGCCTTCCTAGGGGCAAGGGGCCTGGCAGATCAAGCCCATCCCAGGCTTTAAGGACAGGGCTTGCGATCCAGCAGGCGGGCTGCAAGTCCGATAATGAAGGCAAGTCAAAGTCCGATGCCTTGACAAAGGCAGAGCCGGCTGCAACTTCGTTCAGCGGACTATCGGGTCCATGCAACCGGAACGTTGGACTGCCGGCACCGTTGAGGATCAGTGCAGCTGACCGCAGTTCAGGCATATGGTGCAGCAATGCTGAATACATGCGTCGATATTGATTCTGAGCATGTCTTAAGGTGGTTGCTGCTGATTCTACCAACGGTGGAATTTTGCCTACTTGAGCATCATAACCCATCAGACCGGTGATGCGCAGGTGGCTGGACCTCAAGGGCAGCCATGCCTGTAGGGCACTGGGATCGCTAAAGCCACCTCGATGCAGGCCGACGTCAATTTCCAGTGCAATACGAAGACTGATTCCCAGACCTTCGGCGAGTTCCTGATATTGCTGGGCTCGTTCTGGAGTGTCAATGAGCCAGTTGATGCGTTCCGTCATGCCTCGGGCCTGAACAGGCTGGTTTTGATAGAAACGGGCGACTGCTTCAATAGGCATGGGCTTGCCGAGGAGAAGACTGGCGGTTGGAAATGCTGCCCCCAAAGCCTGAATTTGTGTCTCGTGAAAAACCATCAGGCGTTGATCGGCCTCACCCTGCATGATGTAACCAAGCAGTTCAGTACTGGGCAGGGATTTGGCAACAAGGCGCAAAGCACGACCTGCGGGGATGCTTGCTCTGATTCGGGATATATTGCTGTCAAGGCGATCCAGGTCAACGAGCATGGTAGGAACGCCGAGCCCATGCTGACGCAGTAAGGTATTCCAATGGGCAAAATAGTCATCATGGGGCATCCCCCGATCGCGTGGATGTGCCGCCCAGAGTCCGGTCAGTCCTGTTAATCCTGCAAGGAGGAAGGTACGACGTTGCATCAGATAGGCTCCAGGTTCACTAGGCAAGGATTTGACGAAGATAACTGTTCAGCATGCGTCCATGTGGATCAACCTGACCTTGGATACGTTTGAAATCATCCCAGTGGGGATAGATGGCCTGAAAGTCGCGGGCGTTCATGGTATTAAGCTTTCCCCAATGGGGGCGACCGCCATAGCGACGCAGGATGGGTTCAATAATCCTAAAGATCGGGTGATAATCCTGTCGATAATACTGATGTACTGAAATCGAAACTGAATCACGTCCATGAAAGGGACTAAGCCAGGCATCATCAGCAGCAACATAGCGAAACTCTAAAGGAAAAAAAACATCGAGCTTATGCTGGCGCATGGCATCCATGACTTCTTCGCAGGCTTGCATGCCCAAGGAGGCGGGTACCTGGTATTCCATTTCATTGAACCGGACAGCACGGGTGCTGGGATAGATTTTCCAGGAAGGCCCGATACGCTGGCTATCCGATACAAAAAGTCCAAGCAGATGTTGCAGGCCAGCATTGGTCCATGGGTATTCGCGGGCCGTGTTGGCAGCAAAGTCGAGCAGGGCATTTTCATCCAGCCATGGATCCGGTAGCGGTGAATCAGGGTCTTGGGTTTCTTCAAGAGTCTTGACCATGGCTCGATGACCAAAGGGGAATGCCATAAACTCGATATGGCTGAAACGATCCTTGTTCTGGTCCACGTACTGCATTGCGGCCGTTATCGGCATGACCTGGATCTGTTCCTTCAGTTTATAGGCACGTCGATTTTGCAAGGTAACTTCGGTGATGATACCGAGCGCACCAAGACTGACTTTGGCGGCTTGAAACAGCTCGGGATGTTCGCTTTGCGAACAGTTCACGATGCTGCCATCAGCTGTGATCAGCTTGAGTGCAACGATATGGGCAGACATACATTGCAGACCGCGTCCGGTACCATGGGTGGCGGTACTGAGGGCTCCCGCCAGGGATTGGACGTTGATGTCTGCCTCATTAAACAGTCCCTGGCCAATGTTCCAGAGTTCGGCGCTGGCCTGGGCGATTCGCGACCCCGCATGAAAAGTTGCCTGAAGACGATTGGGGTCATGCCCAATCAGGCCATTAAAGGCTTCGAGTGAGATGATCGTACCCTGTGTTGGAACCAGCGGACTGAAGCTGTGTCCACCGCCGACAGCGCGCACAATACCGCTGGATGATTTCAGGATGTTGATCAGTTCGTTTTCATTCTGCGGATAGAGCAGAGCCTGATTAGCACAGGTTTGGCCACCCGACCAGTTTGACCAACCAATCTTCGGCTCGGAAGCAGCTAGGGACATTCGCTGTCCCATCGCTGCCCCGAGTGCCAAAAGTGTGCTACGACTCAAAAACTGCCGTCGACTGGACATCCCATTTCCCCTGTGCTGATCATCGGCAAAGTTCATCACAAAACTGAATAAACGTCAACTTTTTGCGGTGGGTCCGATGACGTAGTCATTGGGCTGAGTCCGACAGATCGGGTATGATGTGCCGAAAAGGATATGGACTTCACAGGAGCGGACTCTTGGAATCAGGTTCAACGGCTGGCATCGCCTCAACCTATTTGCTGCTGGTTCTTGATGCGTGGCAGGATCTCGGTATGACTGCAGAGCAGCGTCAGGATTTTCTGCTGCAGCATGCACTAGAAGAGAAGCAGCTACAGCAGCCGGTTTCTCGGGTTCCTCTGCAGGTATTGAACAGTCTGTTGAACGAGGCCTTGCTTGCGCATAATCCCTTTGCGCTGGCTGAGTGTATCGGCGCACGCATGAAATTGTCCATGCATGGTTATATCGGTTTTGCTGCCATGACCGCACAGCATGTCGCTCAAGCTCTGCAGATTGCTGAAAAATATGTGCCGCTCAGGATCGACCATGTTTGGTTACGCCTTGAGCGTCAGGGTGATCTCTGTCATCTTTTTGTCGAAGATCACCTGAATCTGCATCCGTTGCGTGAGGCTCTGTTATTGGCGCTGGTCTATGGTTTTTATCGTATGGGTGAGATGGCGACCGGCAAAAGAATGTTTGCCCGGGTAGATCTGGATTTTCCTGAGCCACCGGGCCTCAAGGCTATGGCAGAGGCCACGGCTGGTGCCCTGCGCTTTCAGCAACCTTGCAACCGGTTCATATTCCAAGCGCATTACCTGCAGTATCCCTTGTTGATGGCTGATCCGGTTTCCTGTCGTCTGGCTGTTGAACACTGTGAAAAAGAGTTTCAGCAGCGGGTACGTCCCTCAGGCTGGATGGAACGTATCTGCGCTCGGGTGGATGAAGTGCTGAGCGTGGAGCAGCGCATCCTGGCCCTTGAAGAGGTTGCGGCTCAGTTGCATCTGTCAACACGTACCCTGAAACGACGTTTGGCGGAGCATCAAACGACCTGGACACTGCTGGTTGAATCGGCACGCAAACGGCGGGCAGCTCTTTTGCTGGAGGAGCCCAGTTGCCGGATTGAGCAGGTGGCTGAGCAACTGGGCTATGCTGACGTGGCCAATTTTACCCGTGCCTTCAAGCGCTGGACCGGCCAGACACCAAGCGCTTTTCGGAGCCAGTTACGCTGAATCCTCGCCCTTGTCCTGAAACTGCCGGGCAATATCAGCGACTTTCTGCTGTAGTTGTACAAAGACATCGAGAATATCCGGATCAAAATGTTCTCCACGACCTTCGACCATGATGCTCATCGCTTTTTCATGGGAGAACGCGGCCTTGTAGACCCTGCGGCTGATCAGGGCATCATAAACATCTGCAACAGCCATGAGACGTGCAGACAGTGGTATGGCTTCACCTTGCAGTCCTTCGGGATATCCCTTGCCATTCCAGTACTCCTGATGGCTGTAGGCAATTTCCTTGGCGTATTTCAGAAATGAGACATTCATGCCAAGTGCCTGTTCGGCATGAACAATAGCATCACGCCCTAGGGTTGTATGGGTTTTCATGATTTCAAACTCTTCTGCCGTCAATGGACCGGGTTTGAGCAGGATGCGATCCGGAATCCCGACTTTGCCAATGTCATGCAGTGGAGCAGACTTGAACAGCAGATCGATCACCCGATCATCGTCAAGCTCAGCCTGAAAACGGGGGTGGTGGCGTAGATTCTCGGCAAGAAGTCTGACATAGTTTTGAGTTCGGCGAATATGATTTCCGGTTTCATTGTCTCGTGTTTCAGCAAGCGAGGCCATCGCCAGAATGGTCACATCCTGGATAGCACGAACTTCCTGAGTACGTTTTTCAACCAGTTCTTCCAGAGAAGTGTTCTGTGCCTGCAAACGGTCTCGAGCCTCTTTGAGCTCAAGATGGGTGCGGATTCGGGCGGCAACGACCGGAGGGCTGATCGGCTTGGTAATATAATCCACAGCACCGAGTTCAAAGCCCAGTGTTTCATCCTGAGTATCAGTGCGGGCGGTCAGAAAAATGACGGGAATGGACCGGGTCAGGGGGTTGGCTTTGAGTTGACGGCAGACTTCATAGCCATCCATGTCGGGCATCATGATGTCAAGGAGAATCAGGTCGGGACGTGGGTCAGTTACGGCAATTTTTAGTGCCCGGGCACCGTGATTAGCGACGCGAACCTGATAAGTATCCCGTAAAAGTCCTGTCATCAGGGTCAGATTGTCCGGGGTGTCATCGACAACCAGAAGGGTGGATTTGTGATCTGCAGACTTTGACATTTTAATACTCCCTGAAATTCATCGAACACTTTGCTCCTGCAAAAGAAGAGACGCCTGCTCCAGATCGTAAGCTTCAATGGCACGATCAAGCTCATTGACGAATAACTCGGGCAACAAGACACTCCAGTGCGAACGGTAGGTACGCCACAACTCAACCGCTTCGGCATTATCCTCGTTCAGAAGCTTGCCAAGTTGCTGTAAAAGATCATCCGGCAACAATGCAACGTCATCATTTTTTTGATCGGCATCAGTCTTGAGACAGTCAGACAGTGCCATGTGAAAATCAGCCAGTTCTGCCTTGAGTGCCGGCCATGGAATCGACGAACTCTGCTCGTTCTTGATCATGGATTCGAGTTCTGTTGCATGCTGCATCCAGGTATGCGCGCCCAGATTACCAAGCAGCCCACGAATGGTATGGGCAATTCGCTCGGCAAGGACCATGTCCGACTGAAGCAGGGCTGTGCGTAAATCATCAAGCCAATGGCTGTGCTGCTGCAGATAGAGGTTGAGCAGCTCCACGTAGCGTTTTCTCTGCCCCAAAACGCGGCGCAGTCCACTGGCAACGTCAAGTCCAGGAACGTGCAGCAGTGGCTCATCTGATGCCATCTCAGCAGGAATGGCATCGTGAACACTTCGTGAGGGTTCCACGGATATGGGCAACCACTGTCTTAGGACCTGACCCAGTACATCGGGGTCGATGGGTTTGGCGAGGTGGTCGTTCATTCCCGCCTGACGACTCTGTTCGCGATCTGAGTTCATGGCATTGGCGGTCATGGCAATAACCGGAAGCTGTTGCCAGCGATCTTGCGCACGAATCCGGCGTGTTGCCGTTAGCCCATCCATGACAGGCATTTGGATATCCATGAGGACCAGGTCAACGGTCTCGCTTTCCAGTCGATCCAGAGCCTCTTGACCATTGTTGGCAACAAGGACAACCAAGCCCATGCCTTCCAGAAGACCTGTAGCGACTTCCTGGTTCAAAAGATTGTCTTCAACGAGAAGCACCCGTTGCCCAGAAAAACTACCAGAATAAAATTGATCCTGAGTGATTTGCGCGGGTACGGGCGATGAGGCAGGATCTGCAGACATCACTTGCATCAGGGTGTCAAAAAGGGTAGATGCGCTGACGGGTTTGACCAGCATGGCCGCAATACCTGCTTGCTGGCTTTCCTGAAAAATATCTTCCTTGCCGTAGGCCGTAATAAGGATCAGACGGGGAGGATGCTCCAAAGCCAAGGCGTGAATGTTACGGGCAAGTTCGGCACCATTCATGCCCGGCATGCGCCAGTCCAGTAATGCCAAGGCATAAGGTGCATCAGCCTGTTGCGCATCATGGATGTATTGCAGGGCTTCGGGACCGGATGAAGCTGTATCCACTTTGAACGACATGCTGCGCAACATGCGCTGTAAGGAAATCAGGGCCACCGGATTGTCATCAACAGCCAAAATGCGCATACCACGCAGGTCGGGTTGGGGGAGCAGTTCGGGTTGTTGTTGGGGGTCAAGACGAAGAGGAAGCCTTAACCAGAACGTACTTCCTTGACCTAAGGTGCTTTCCACGCCAACCTGACCACGCATGAGTTCAGCCAGTTGACGGGAAATGGCCAAACCTAAACCCGTACCACCGTATTTGCGACTTGTTGAACTGTCTCCTTGTTGAAAAGACTGAAACAGTCGCTGTTGTTGTTCCAGGCTGAGACCAATACCGGTATCCTGAACTGCGAAGTGAAGTACGACGTCATTCAGGTTTTGCTCCTGAACCGATACCTTGAGCAGAATCCAGCCCTGTTCCGTGAATTTAACAGCGTTGGAGGTAAAGTTGATCAGAATCTGGCCGAGACGCAAAGCATCTCCGATCAGTCGGTCCGGCACATCGTCTGCAATGTCAAAAATCAGTTCGATCTGTTTGTATTCGGCTTTTTCAGCCATAAGACCGGCAATGTGCTCGAGTACTTTCTCCAGAGAAAATGGTGTGTGTTCAAGTTGCAGTTTACCTGCCTCAATTTTTGAGAAATCAAGGATATCGTTGATAATACCCAGCAGGTGTTGGCTGGATCCCTGAATTTTTTGCACCAGGTCTCGTTGTTTGGGATTCAGTCCAGAGCGCAGGGCCAGATGAGAAAGACCAATAATGGCGTTCATCGGCGTACGAATCTCATGACTCATGTTGGCCAGGAAGTCTGATTTTAGGCGGGTGGCTTCCTCGGCCATTTCTTTAGCATGATGCAATTCGCTGATATCAAAGAACCAACCCAGAACACAATCCTCGCCTTGATAGCGTACGGGCAGAAAGGAAGCCGAGACTAGGTGAATACGCAGGTCTCGATCAATAATTTCGAGTGGCTGGTTGATAATTGTCTGGTTTAATTCGAGGGTTTTGACAACATGCTGATAATCCTCAGCACGATGATAAAGATGTTCAGTTGACTGGCCAAGCATGGATTCAGTCGATTGTTTGTACAAATCGGCACATGCCTGGTTTAGGAAAACGATTTTTCGGGAAGCCAGACTGACGATTCGGACAGCAACCGGGCTAAGTTCGAGCAAATGCCGCATTTGTTGTTCACTGTCCCGGAGATGTTGCTCCGCCAGTTTGCGCTCGGTACTGTCGCGTAGCGAAAAACAGTAACTGAGGCTGTGGTGACCCATGGCCGGTAGTTTGCTTGCGGCCAGTTCCAGTGGGAATTGGGAGCCGTCCTGACGTCGACCCAGACACTCACGAACAAAATGACCCTGTTCAAAATCAGGCAATGTTTTAAGGTGGGGAAGCAGCACATTCAGAGGTTTTTCATGTACTGAACCCAGATCATAGCCAAACATGGATTGTAAATGGGTGTTGGCATACAAAATCGTCTGATGCTCATCAACAACCACCATGCCAATAGGGGCCACAGCCAGGATACCTCGGTACCAGGCTTCAGTCTCAATCAGTTGCTGTTGTTGTTGCTGTAAGGCTAATGATTGCTCACCAAGCTTAAGGGCAGTCTGTTGGGTGGTTTCCAGCAAAATTCGGGTATGTTCGCGCCGATTCACCATTTCAACGCTCATACAAAGCAGGGGGATAAGTTCTTCGATCAATCCCAATGGGGCGGCTGTCGGAGCGGTGTGGGCGTACATGCTGAGGACTCCAAGCATGTCTCGTCCGTTTAGAATGGGATCATGTCGGCTCCAGCCATGAGCATGCTGTGCAGTGCCTGTTGCACAAGCGAGGATCATCGTGCACTCTTGGGCACAGCGGCCGATACAATCTTCGCCGATATTGAGTGCATCAGGCTTTGAAAGGCTATTGTCAGGATCATAACTTGCAACATGGTAAAGTTGCTGTGTGTCTCTGTCGAAACGGTAAAAAGACAGGGCGTAACAACCAAGTAGTTTGGCCAGTTCTGCAAAAAGTGAATTCCACAGGGCTGTACTGGTTTCGGCCTGCTGCATATGCAGCAAAAGTTGGCTGAGTGTGCTTTTCATCCACCGCTGTTGTTCAAGGCGATGATAAACATCGTTGAGTACGGCCAGTGCCCTTGCCATAGAGCCCAACTCATGTTGGGCATTTTTGTATGGAATATTCTGATCCAGTTGGCCTTCGGCCAGGTGCTCGACATAGCTACGCAATTGGCCAATTGAATGGCTGAGTGCAAACAGTAGTGCAAATCCGAGCAGCCCGCCAAGAATTAATTCCGTCAGCAACAAGGTCATGGTGACATGCCAATGGTAGCGATGTTGCTTTTCAGCCTGAGCACTAAGAAACTCAGCCCGATGTTCAGTTTGTGTGTTGATCTGGTTAAGAAAAAGATTGAATTGTCCGGTCAATACCTCAAGGCGTGCAGGATCGACAGGATACTCATGCAGGCGGGCTTTCAGGGCGCTTTGCTGTTCATTAAGGTCGCGAATAGTTTGCAAAGGCAGTGCATCGACGTGCTGCACCGTGAACAAGTCGTTTTGCAACAAAATAAATAAGGTTTGTATTGAAGGTGAATGGGGATCCACCCGGACAGCCTTGCTTAGTTGGTTGAGTCTGATATGGGCATCCTTGCTGGCGCTGATGCCCTGCATACATTGGTACAGTTCACGGTTTGTATTACGCATCGTCTGCATGCTGGCAAGGCTGTATAAGCCCAGAATGACGGTCATAACCAGACCAATCCCGTAAATGGACAGCATTCTGAAACGCAGGCTGCGATTTTCCAGAATATGTAAAATAATATTCATGACCTGGAGCCCATCTTGACCGTGGGATATTGAGCCTGAAAGTTCACTAGCTTGAACCATCATGGGGGAATGATTACGGCCTTCCTAGCATCCTTTCAAAGCGTACCGTTCTTAAGAGACACACAACTGTAGCACGTTAATCCCAGTAGCTACTAATGTACTCGAAAATGATCTGCGCTGGATCATGATTTTTGAACAAATATTCGAATCAATTCTGGTTGTATGATTGAGGCTCTGATGATCGCAAGATTAAGGAAATCAGCTTTTGTCGACCTACTTGCTGTCGCGAATATCTCTGCCTGGGATCATGACCTGATCAGGGTTTAAGTTATTGGCAATATGTTCGGTTTGGCCGTATGCCTTATTGTAGGGTTCAAAGGGTTCAGCGATATTCGTTTGGGACATAGGGAGCCAAAACGTACAAAAAATAATAGAGGACGGGTCAGATCAGATGTCCGA
>JAJZUM010000086.1 GCA_021848605.1 Pseudomonadota bacterium
GGGTTTAACCTGCCAGTGATTTTAGAAGTCGTTTGTTTGTAGCGATATGGATTCCGGGAGAGTTTACTCTCCCGCCGCCTACCTAAGTTCCCTATTTTTTAACCGCTAATTTTTTATCTCCTGTCGTTGAAACAGCGCCTTTGGGTTTTGTGTCTGATCGTTTTGAGTTTTAGGCATGCTGTTTGATCATTTCTATACTCAATCATCAGTCTATCCGAGGCTGAACATGATGAATGCTTATTGAGCGGGAGGGGTCTTGCCGACATCATCTGGATTGAGGGCTCATGTGCTTGTGCTGGTATTGCTTGCTGTATTTTTGAGTTTTTGTGCTCAACTCTTGCAGCCTGAGCCCATCTGGCCATTTCCATGGTTGGACTGGGGGGCTCAGGCATCATTTATTATGACCGAAATCCTTGGCTCAGCATTTTTGCTTTATATCGTGCGTCAATTCAGAGAGCTTCGGGCTGGTATGGAGTATCTGATTGTATTGCTGATCTGTATTCTGATCAGTGTGGTGGTGCGGGAACTGAGTGTTTTTTGGCGACCACAAACGCTTGCGTGGACCTGGGTTGTTCGGACATGTTTACTGTCCGCACTCGTTGGTGGTGTCATTTTGCGCTTTCTTTGGATTAATCATATGCTCCGTATTAAGGAGCAAGCAGAGCTTAAGGCGCGCATTCAGTCTTTGCAGAGCAGGATTCGCCCACATTTTCTATTCAATAGCATGAACATGATTGCCAGTTTAATCCCTGTACAACCTGAGAAGGCTGAGGAAGCGGTCGTTGAACTCTCACACTTGTTTCGCTCGGCTTTGCGTGATGTTGTTGAGGTTCGTCTTGCTGAAGAGTTGGCGCTGTGTAGGGCCTATCTGCATCTGGAGTCGCTGCGGCTAGGAGATCGATTACAGGTGCAGTGGCAAATGGATGCAGTTGACGAGAACATGGCCATTCCCTTGCTCACTTTGCAGCCTATTTTGGAAAATGCTGTTTATCATGGGGTTGAGCGATGTGATCAACCTGAGCCCATCCGAATTATCCTCAGTCTTCGACGTGGGATGTTCTCCGCTGAAATTCATAATCCGATTGCCGATATGCCTGAGGATTCTTCGTCTCGTCCTGGGCATAATATGGCGTTACAGAACATCAGGGAGCGGATGTATGCACATCATGGGGAACAGGCTAGACTTAAGATCAGCAGCGATCGGAAAACATTTATAACGTATGTGAGCTTTCCTGCGCGAAGGCTCAGCCGGTCACTTTGAGGAGGGCAAAGTTGATGCGTGTGCTGATCTGCGATGATGAGCGTCTGGCTCGGGAACGTCTGGCGCGGTTGTTGGGTGACATGGAAGGCATCGAGTTGGTAGGTGAGGCTGCAAATGGTCTTGAGTGTCTGGCTCAGGTTCAGGAACGTCATCCGGATGTTGTGCTGCTTGATTTGCGCATGCCGGTTATGGATGGGTTAGCTGCAGCGGAGCAACTCTCAAGGTTGTCTTATCCACCGGCCATTATTTTTTGTACGGCGTATGAAGAGCATGCCCTGGAAGCATTTCAGGTACAGGCGGTGGGTTATTTGCTCAAACCTATTCTGAAGGATCAGTTGGTTGAGGCCTTGGCACGTGCCAGTGGTCTTAATCAGGCGCAATTGAGACGGTTGGATAAAAAACAGGCTCTGGAGCGGCGTCGACATATTTCAGCAAGGACTCACCGGGGTGTTGAGCTCATACCGATTGAGGATGTTCGCTATTTTCTGGCTGACCAGAAATACGTGACGGTGCGGCATAGCAACGGCGAGGTCTTGATTGATGAGACTTTGAAGGATCTGGAGAATGAGTTTGCAGGCATGTTTATTCGAATTCATCGCAATGCGTTGATCTCGCTCAGTTATCTTGAGGGGCTCGAGTTGGCTGCTCCTGGCCAGTATCAGGCTCGGCTTAAGGGGATTGATGAGCGTTTGACGATTAGCCGACGTCATTTGGCCGATGTGAAAGGCACGTTTCAGAAAATTTAAGCACAGAGGTGTAGCGGAGATGTTACATCTCCGCTACAAAAACTCGGTCAGCTGTTGCCGGGCATTGGTGGCGCAATAGCCTTCTATGCAATAAAATCGTCAGAGACCTGAACTTTTGGTTAATGGATCAATACGAACAATATAGGGAATCTTCATGCCTCGGCGGCTTCAATCAGCTTTGATCATGGTTCTGGTGATGGCAAGCGCTATTCTGGCTGGTTGCGTCAGTACACCAAAGCTGCGTCCGATGAGTATGCACCCCGTTGTTGCTCCCGGTGCGGAGCCTGTGGCTTATGAGACTCCGGATCATGTGCAGCTTTTTGGTCAATGGTGGAATGTCAGCAAGCCATCAGCGGTGGTGTTGATTGCACATGGAACAGCCCTAAATAGTGGTTTTTATGCACCTTTTGCCCAACATCTTCAGAGTGAAGGCTATGCAGTGGGCGCCATTGATTTTCGTGGCTGGGGTCAGTCAGGGGGCTTTGGAACACGACGGGGATATATTGGCAATTACGACGAATATGTCGAGGATCTTGAGCAGCTGGCTAACGATGCTCAACGTCGCTACCCTGGGGTTCGTGTCTTCTTGTTGGGGGAGAGCATGGGGGGAACGATTGTTCTGCTGTCCCAGATCGAACATGCCATTCCTGCCGATGGTCTGATTCTTATGGCGCCGGCAGTGCGTGCCAACCCGGGTCTTTCCGGTTCGCATCTGCCACATGCAATGATGGCACCCATGATGTGGACCGGTCGTGCGCTTGGAGAAATCTTCCCGGGACTGCCGCTTTTGCCCATCTGGAAACCTGAACTTAATCAGATCTTTTTTGACCAGGATGCCCGTGATCGTTTTATCCAGGATCCGAACAATACGCATACCTGGCTGCCAGCCAGTTATGTACATGGCCTGTACGATGCCATGCAGAAAGTAAAAACCCAAGCAGACAAAATCACCCAACCCGTACTAATTTTGCAAGGTGATCGTGACAGCTTGGTGCCTGTCGATTCGAGTGAATATCTCTGCCATGTGGTCAGCAGTCAGGATCGCGATCTGGTTGAATTGCACGCCATGTCGCACGCGGCCTTGCATGATTATGCTCGTAAGGAAGTATGGGGTGATATCGACCGCTGGCTGGCTTTTCGGGTCGCTCATCCTGGAGGTGTGACCTACAATGGCTGTCCACTGTATGTTGAGGATATCCCATTGCCGCATTGGCCTTCATGGTTGCACTGGCCACATCGTGCCACCCATCCACCATCAAAGCCATCTCATTAGACACTGAAAAGGAGTTTTTCATGCGCCCTGTTTTTCAATTTTTTGCCATCCTGCTCTGCTGCGTCGCTCTAAGTGGTTGTTTGGCGATGGGTAATAGTCCAGTTGGGGTGTCGGGATATGCCTATAAACATACATTGGCGCCTCTTTTGGCAACCGACAGTACTGAACGTCCAAACAAGGTGGGACGTTCGACCATGCGTTCAATCTTTGGCCTTTATGCTCAAGGTGATGCCAGTATCCAAACAGCAGCTCAGAATGGCGGGATTGCCCATATTCACCATGTTGATGTTGAGACAACCAGTATTCTGGGCATTATCACCGACGTAACAACGATCGTTTACGGCAACTGAACGAGCGCTTGAGGCATTTGGGTTGGATTTGCGTTAAGCTAATGCTACCTTGATTTGAAGCAGGAAGTTGCCGTGAACCGAACCATAAGGATTGCGACCCGTCAGAGCCAGCTGGCTCTGTGGCAAGCCGAGTATGTGCGTGATCTTCTTAGGGCGCATCACCCTGGTTTGCAGGTTGAATTACTTCCCATGAGTACCCGTGGTGACCGCATTCTTGATGCTCCACTCGCCAAGGTTGGGGGCAAGGGCCTTTTTGTCAAGGAACTCGAACATGCCTTGCTCAATGGCGATGCTGATCTTGCCGTGCATTCCATGAAGGATGTTCCCATGGAGTTTCCAGAGGGTTTGGGGCTTGCTGCGATTTGCCGGCGCGAAGACCCTCGTGATGCTCTGGTCAGTGTTCACTATGCTGATCTGGATGCTTTGCCTCATGGAGCGCGCGTAGGTACCTCAAGTTTGCGCAGGCAGTGTCAGCTGCGTTCATTGCGTCCAGATCTGAACATTCTTGACCTGCGTGGTAATGTCAATACCCGTTTGCAGAAGCTGGATATGGGTGAATATGATGCCATTATTCTGGCAGCTGCCGGTCTGATTCGGTTGGGGTTTTCAGAGCGTATTCGTGCGTTTCTTCCTGTGGATTGCATGTTGCCAGCGGTTGGTCAAGGAGCCGTGGGCATTGAATGTCGCCTCAATGATGAATTCATGATGGATCTTCTCATGCCTCTGCATGATGAGGAGACTGGATTGCGCGTTCAGGCCGAACGGAGCATGAA
This sequence comes from Pseudomonadota bacterium, assembly GCA_021848605.1. Lineage (GTDB taxonomy): Bacteria > Pseudomonadota > Gammaproteobacteria > Pseudomonadales > Moraxellaceae > JAJXWR01. The sequence continues at coordinate 4,404 of JAJZUM010000086.1, forward strand.
TCTACGCCTGCATGGTGGCTGCCAGGTTCCAATTGCTGGCCATGCCATTCGTCAGGGCGATGAGCTTTTTATGAGTGGTTTGGTCGGCGCACTGGATGGACGGGAGTTGCTGCGTGCCGAATTACGCGGACCGGTCAATCAGGCGGAAGTTCTGGGTACCAAGGTTGCTGAGATGTTGCTGGCCCAGGGTGCGGGTCGTCTGCTTCAGGCACTTTATGACTGAAATATCTGCACGGACGGCACTTCATGTGCTGGTCGGGCGCCCGGAAGGTCGTGGCACGTCGCTTCAGTCTTTGCTGGAGCAACGAGGCCTTCGGGTCTCGAATGTGCCATTGTTGCATTTGTCCCCCCGTCGAGCAAAACGACCGGAAGGCATGCTGCCAGACGTATTGGTTTTTGTGAGTGTGGCTGCGGTAGAGTATGGTGTTCCAATTCTAGACCAGCAGGCTGCAGGATGGCGAACTCGCATGTGCTATGCGGTGGGGCCGGCAACTTTGCAGGCACTTGTCAAGCAAGGCATCGATGCCCATATGCCGCGACATGGGAGCAACAGTGAAGCCTTGTTGGCCGAGCCGGCACTTCAGAACGCAGGTTGTCTCTGGGTCGTGCGCGGCAAGGATGGGCGCGATCTGCTTGAGCAGACACTCAGTTCCTGGGGTTGTGATGTCCGGATAGTGGATGTTTATGAGCGTGCATTACCGCAGACATCGGTTGCGATAATTCGGGAACTATTGCTGCGTGATCCTCCGCAACTGGTTATTCTTACCAGTGTCCAGGCAGCCGAAAATTGGCGGGTTTGTGCTGATCATGCCTGGAATCAGCCGGTGTTGCTGTTGGTGAGTGCGCGCATGCGCCAGGAAATTCAGGGTTGGGGCAAGGTTCAGCTATGCTTGTCGCAAGGTGCCAGCGATGAAGCACTTCTTGATGCTGTCAAGACTTGGCAGATGCAAGTGGGACGAGTGGGGTAAGTCATGCGTTTTTTTGCAAAAATCATCCTCTCCATTTTCCGAGTGGCGAGTCTGGCATGTCTGGTTTTGCTCTTCATGGAGCAACACAATCAGTCCCTTCGGTTGCATGACTTGCAAAACAAACTCGACGATGCTCAAGCCCGATGGGCTCGAGTTGCCCAGCAGAGTCTCATTCAGTCCAAACAGCCGGCGTTTAGTGTTGAGCTTGCCGAGGTCCGTTTTGACTTGATGAGTGCCCAGCAATGGTTGCTGCTGGGTCGAGACCCTGAGACAGCCCAACGTTTGCTTGATCAGGCCGACCGCCTGGCGATGAATATGCCGGGTGCTGACTGGCTGGCGTTGCGTCAGGCCTTGGCAGAAGATGAGCAAGATCTGGCGCATGCCGCCCCTGTTGACCAGGTTGGTGACGAACTGCGCATCAGTGCGTTGCGCTCTGAAATTATGGCGTTGCACGCACCGCAAGGGCCCATGCCTGTTTCTTCCAGCAGAGTTGACCCCTCTGAACGTACGATATCGCCCATCGGCTGGCAAACGGCTGTCCATGACGGCTTACAAGCATTAAAACAGCTGGTTCAGATTCATCCTGTGGCTAAACCGCATGAACTCGTGCCAGATGTTCATGATTTTGTTGTATTTCAGCAGCACCTCAATGCGTTGCTGGACACGGTGGGATGGGGTGTGCGCTATGGGCAGCCTAAGGTTGAAGCCTCGGCATTTCAGGAAATCTTTCAGCAACTGGATGGCTATGCCAGCTGGTTACGTCCACAAGAGCGCGCCAATCTTCTGTTCGATCTTGAGCGTGTGCAGCATCAGCTGCTCAATCAACCAGCAGCTCCACCACCTTCCCTGGACCGGAGCATGCAGGTTCTGATGCGTCTGCAGCATGAGGAATCCAGATCATGATACGTTCATGGCTGGCATTGATGTTGCTTCTGCTGGCCGGAGGCGTTGTCGGTTTGGCCGTGGTGCATGACCAGGGCATGGTCATCATTAGCTGGGATGGCTGGATGATGCAGGCGAGTATCTGGACCATGTTGCTTCTGCTGCTACTGCTCTGGTTTTTCAGCGATCTTGTATTGGTGGTGCTGTATTCAGCCTTGCGTATGCCCAAGAACTGGCGCTTGTGGCGACACCGACGTCTCTTGTCGGGATACCAAAAGACCCTCGATCAGGGTGAGTCTTTGCGCTTACTAGGACGTTTTGAACGGGCCGAAAAAATATTGCTCAAGGCAGCGAGTTTTAGTAATTATCCGCTCAACGCGTGGCTGGGCGCCTCACGTTGTGCCGAGCAAATGGGTGCCTATGATCGAGCCATGCATCATCTGGATCGTGCGTTGGCGCACGATGAAGATGATCGTGCGGTGATTTTGCTCATGCAGGTACAATTACTGCGAAGACAGGGTCTTGACGATGCAGCACTGGCCAAAGCCCGGTTGATTTATCCAGAAGTTTCCCGGGCCCCAGAAGTCGTACTCTGTATGGTTGACCTTTTACAGTGTTGTGGTCAATGGGGGGCTTTGGCTGAATTGCTTAAGCGTGAGCGCAGCCTGGCTCACCCCGATTGGCAAGAGCAGGAGCGTAAAGCACATCAAAAGATCGTGGAACATATGGCGGAACAGGCAACGGTGATCAACCGGGCCCATGTTGTTGAACAGGTTGCCTCGTATGTTCAGAGCCTCGCAAAGTCGCTGCGTGAGCATCCATTGTTCAAGACAGCACTGCTTTCCATTTGGCTTAAACTTGAGCAGCATGAACGGGCCGAGGTTTTGCTGATTGTCTTGCTTAAGCTGAAACAGCCTCCGGTTGAGGCTGTGCGCCTCGCGGGGCAGCTGAAAGTTGGTAAGGACTCACCCATACAGGAACTTCTGGAGCGACTGAGCGAACGATATCCGACTCATGTTGAAGCACTCCAGGCTTTGGCTGGCAGGGCTCTTTATCTCGGAGATCGGGCCAAGGCCCGTACCTGTCTTGAGTCGGCGCTCAATTTTCGTGCTGACCCCAGCATTCAGGCTGATCTCATTGAATTACTGCAAGCTGAGGGCCTGAATCACCAGGCCCAACATCTGATGATTCAGGCCTTGCGTCAATTGTCGAGCTGACGGGGATGCCATAAGGTCAGATTCCCAAAAGGCATGGGGTGTTCGAAACAACACAGAATTCTTGGGTCCTGAGGCAAGCGTCCAGTCACCAACCATGCCCGAGGTTTTTGTTGATGCAACTGCGGCAGTGCCTCAAACTCGCGAAGTACGCTCCCGGTTGCAGGTTCAAAAGCGATTCCGTCGATCAATTGTTGATCTCCATCGTCTTTGACGAACTGTTCACGGGCATGCCAGTTGCCGAGAATGGGTGATGGTTGCTGGCTATTCATATAAAAAGGCAGATCAAACGGGTATGTGCCCCAGTAGATCAGTTGGGGGTGCGGATCGTGTTGCATCAGATAATGGGCAAGTGGTGCCGCACTCTTGACTTCAGTTTGTACGGCGACACCCGTATTAACCAGAACCAGGGTTGTGATGGACTGTAGTGCAGCCAAACGAAGCATGGTGTCGTGATTGAGTTTGTAGATGTTGGCCCAGACTCCACTCCACCAAAGCGCTCCTAGCAGTCCAGAGCAAACACCCAGCCAAAGAGGCCAGTGTTGCTGGATGGGACCTAGCACGCTCAAAATGGCAAAGACACAGCCAAGCAGGAGTGCACCGGTCCCCATGATCCAGCGACTAGGTAGCGATGGGACAGCATTCGGCCAGGACATGGCTGTCAGTAGCATCAATGCGGGTACCACGGGCAGAATATAACCGACCAGTTTAGACGCGGGTATACTGAAGAAGACCAGTATGGCCAGAACGGTTGCCCAGCACAGACGACCAACTGAACGGTATGCACCATGAATCTCGTCCATGCCCAGGCGTAGCGCGGCCACAAAGGGAAAACAGAATGTCATGAGACAGACCACATAAAACAATAGGGGTTGCCGGTTATTGAACCCTGTGCCGACGTAGCGGGTGAATTGTTGCTCAATAAAAAAATAGTGAAAGAATCCACCATAGCGCCGTTCCAGAAGCACAAACCAGGGAAGGACAATGGCTGCAAACAGTGTCCAGCCCCGAACCCATGGAATGTGTTTCAGTAGTCTCCAGCGCTTGTCGAGAGCTACCCACACGAACATTACCATGCCAGGGAGGACAACACCAATCAGTCCTTTACTGAGGACCCCGAGCGCACAGGCTGCAAATCCGCCCAGGGCAGGCCAGGTTGCACGCTCAGGTTTGAGTAAAGCTGCTGCAAAAAGCCATATGGCTAGACTGATCCAGCAGGCAACCTCGATATCGCAGTTGACGTAGTCGGCTCCACCAAGCAGCAGCATGCAAGAACCCAGAGTCCAGCGTACCCGCTGTGCTGTCTCACGCCCTAGGCAGGTGTGGGCAAACCATAAAGTTCCAACCAGCATAAGTGCACCGTGCAAGACAGGAACCAGGCGCGCTACCCATGGGTGAACCCCAAACAGGCCCATTGCGGCAGCATCCAGCCAGTAGAGCAGGGGGGGTTTATGAAAAAAGGGTAGTCCATCCAATCGAGGGGTCAGCCAGTCTCCTGATATCAGCATCCATCGTCCGACATCGCCATAACGGCCTTCATCCGGTAGTGCAAGAGGTCGTACAAAAGCGAGGGCAACAGCCAATAGAACCCAAAGTCCAATCGTTGGCCAGTGTTCCGAAAATGATGAAGTTGAGGGGCGCTTCATGGATTCTCCGCGTGTTGACCGGTGGTACGCAAGCTTAGGTGAATGCGTTGTTGGTAAAGCAGGTACAAAGATAGCAAAGCATAGGCTGTGTGAACGAGCACGAACGTCGCGAGATGGGCATGCTGTTTTTCATAGGCCTGCTTTACCAGTAACAGCGCCACAATATAACTCAAGTAAACCAGAATGCCTGGCAGTACTTTAATGAACCGGCCCTGACGGGGTTGAACCCTGCTCAAAGCGACTGCCAGCATGGCAACAACGGGTACCAGAGCAACCAGCGAGAACCGCCAGTAAAGTTCGCTCATGGCTTGTCGGCTGTGCTGCAGCAGCAGTTCACGAGCGGTTAGAGCCTTTACCATGGTAACGGCCTTCGGTCGCGCCTGAGTGAGGAGCAGCGAGTAGCTTTGAAAACGGATACGCTGCAAATGAGCTTTGCCAGGAACAATTTCATCGCGCTCCCCGTGTACAAGTGTCAGGTAGCGAGCACCTGTCTGAGGGTCATTTTGCAAATAGCCGCCGTCGGCACGCACTACAGAAGGATTGCTCTGACCATGATGGGGTTGTGTACCCAGACCACCTGAGACAAAAACATCCCTGAGGTGGCGACGATCTTCACTGACAGAACGGACATAGATGACTTGACCATTGTCCAGTGGCTGAAAAATACCCGGTCGCAAAATCTCAAAAGTGTTCCGGGCTGCCTGGAGTGAAAAAAGCTGTTCAGCCCGGTAATTGCTACGGGGGGTAATATAGAGTGTCATAAGGGCAGATAGTAGCAAAGTCAGGCTGACCATAGGCCATGTGCTGGCCAGTAACTGGTGCGTACTAAAACCCGTCGCAGAGAGTACGGTGATCTCATTGTCAACATACATGCGACCGAGACTAAGCATAATGCCCAGAAAAAAGCTCAGGGGTAAAATGAATTCCAGGAACGCTGGGGACTGATCAATCAGGAGCGAAAAGAGCAAATCAACATCAAGACGTCCCTGTGTCGCCATATAAAAATACTTGATGATACGGCTTCCTGCGATAATCACAAACAGGGTTGCCAACACTGCGCTGGTTGAAGCGAGAATCTGTCGGTTGATATAGCGGCGAATGATCATGGATCGTGATTCATCGAGGAGGCAAGAGGTCACGAACCAGAGACGACAGTGTTCGGCCCTGAGTGGACTCTTTCCAATCATCATCATGCCACTGCAAATGAAAACCACCTTGTGGAGCGGCGACCCAGATTTCGGCAAGTGCTGACTGTAGGCTGATCACGATTTTGCGTCGGTCTTTGAGGCGCAGTTCCAGACCAGCTTCAGTTCGGTCTGCCTCGACATCGTCGGGGTCAAAATCGTGATCGATCCAGGATTGTAGATCGCTCAGGGCCTGTTCGGCATATTCGGCAAAATGATCCATGATGAGATGGCTCCAGCAGATTCTCTTCTAGGGTTCGAGGAACGAACAGGCTATAATAGTCCTTTTGTGGCACGCTTCAGGCGTGTATGCAAGTGTACCATGTTGGGCGGAACAAGATGAATGTCATATACCTGTTGCTGTTGCTGATCGGCGTGTCCACGCTTGCTGCCTGTGGACAGAAAGGCCCGTTGTATCTCCCGAATCAGAGTGCACAGCACCATGCGGGGAGCGCCGAACATGACCACTGAAATCGTGTCGATTGATGGTATTGAAGCGACTGCACTCGCTGCTCGCTTTGGCACACCTTTGTATGTCTACTCGGCCAAGACCATTCTGGAACGCTGGCAATCGTACCGACATGCACTTCAGGATATGGATCATCAAATTTGCTATGCAGTCAAGGCGAACAGCAATCTGAGTATTTTGCGTTTGCTGGCTGCTCAAGGTGCCGGTTTTGATATTGTCTCCGGTGGGGAGCTTGAGAGGGTTTTGCTTGCCGGAGCTAAACCCGAACGTGTTGTGTTTTCTGGGGTCGGGAAGCAAGATTGGGAAATTCGCCGGGCAGATCGGA
>JAJZUM010000087.1 GCA_021848605.1 Pseudomonadota bacterium
ATCTGATTGCTGACCGCCTGAAGGGTGAGACACTGTCCTTTGATATATCCAGTAGTGAAAAGGTCATTGTTGAGGCTAATAAGCGTATCACTCCGAAACATATTCGTGACATTCAAAAAGCTGGCATCAGTCAGCTGGCCATACCCAATGATTACCTGAGCGGTAAGGTGGTAGCGCGGACACTGTACCATCCCCAAAATAATGAAGTCCTTGTGGAATGCAATTCAGTTTTAAATGAAGAATTACTCAACAAGGTGCGTGCCGCAGGTATTGATTCCTTTGAGATTATTTTTACCAATGATCTGGATCGTGGTCCTTTTGTCTCAGATACGCTGCGCAGTGATGCAACCCGCAACGAGCTTGAGGCATTGGTTGAAATTTACCGGATGATGCGTCCGGGTGAGCCGCCAACCAAAGAAGCTGCCGAGAATTTGTTCAAAAATCTGTTTTTCTCTGCAGAACGCTATGATCTTTCCTCTGTAGGCCGGATGAAATTCAACCGCCGTCTCGGACGTGCCAATGATCTGGGCTCTGGGGTACTCAACAAGGACGATATTGTTGATGTATTAAAGACTCTGATTAATATCCGTAATGGCAAGGGTGAAGTCGATGATATTGACCATCTGGGTAATCGGCGCATCCGTTCTGTCGGTGAAATGACTGAAAACCAGTTCCGTGTTGGCTTGGTGCGCGTTGAGCGCGCAGTCAAAGAAAGACTGTCCATGGCTGAAGCCGAGAATTTGATGCCTCAGGACTTGGTGAACGCAAAGCCAGTCTCTGCGACCATTAAAGAATTCTTTGGTAGTTCTCAGCTTTCACAGTTTATGGATCAGAATAATCCATTGTCTGAAGTGACCCATAAGCGTCGTGTTTCGGCACTTGGTCCAGGTGGTTTAACTCGTGAACGGGCTGGTTTTGAAGTACGTGACGTACACCCTACACACTATGGTCGAGTCTGCCCTATTGAAACACCGGAAGGCCCCAATATCGGTTTGATCAACTCCCTGGCTGTATATGCACGTACCAATCAGTATGGCTTTCTGGAGAGTCCCTATCGTCTGGTCCATGATGGCAAGGCGACCGAAGAAATTCATTATCTTTCCGCCATCGAAGAAAGTGAGGCATTTATTGCACAGGCAGATTCCAAGGTCAACGGTGAAGGCGCCTTTATTGAAGATCTTGTGACCGTACGCAATCGAAATGAGTTCACGGTTGTTGCTCCCGACAAAGTGACCCATATGGATATTTCGCCGCGTCAGGTTGTTTCGGTGGCTGCTTCTTTGATCCCGTTTCTTGAGCACGATGATGCCAATCGTGCGCTCATGGGTTCAAACATGCAGCGTCAGGCAGTGCCGACACTACGCTCCCAGAAACCCTTGGTTGGAACTGGGATGGAACGCTACGTAGCCCGCGACTCCGGGGTCTGTGTTGTTGCCCGTCGTGGTGGTACCGTAGATACCGTGGATGCTGCCCGTATTGTGATTCGTGTTTCCGATCAGGAAGTGGAAACCGGTGAGGCTGGTGTTGATATCTATAATCTTACCAAATACACCCGCAGTAACCAGAATACATGCATCAACCAGCGTCCTATTGTTCAGATTGGAGATGTTGTTGAGCGTGGGGATATCCTTGCTGATGGTCCTTCGGTAGACATGGGTGAGCTTGCCCTTGGACAGACCATGCGTGTTGCATTTATGCCCTGGAATGGCTACAACTTTGAAGATTCAATCCTGCTTTCTGAGCGTGTGGTTCAGGAAGATCGTTTTACATCCATTCATATTCAGGAATTGCAGTGTATTGCACGCGATACCAAGCTTGGTTCTGAGGAAATTACCGCTGATATTCCCAATGTCGGAGAAGCAGCCCTGTCCAAACTGGATGAAGCAGGTATTGTTTACATTGGTGCAGAGGTCAATGCTGGCGATATCCTTGTGGGGAAGGTAACCCCCAAAGGCGAGACCCAACTCAGTCCTGAAGAAAAACTGCTTCGTGCCATTTTTGGTGAGAAGGCATCGGATGTTAAAGATTCTTCTCTGCGGGTGCCAAGTGGGACCAAAGGCACTGTCATTGACGTGCAGGTATTTACTCGCGATGGTCTTGAGAAGGATAGTCGGGCCCTTTCGATTGAAAAAGAGCATCTCGATGCTTATCGAAAAGATCTTAAGGAAGAGTACCGGATTTTTGAAGAAGCAGCATGTTCGCGACTCCGCCCCGTGTTGATCAATCAGAAAGTGCATGGCGGTGCTGGTCAGAAAAAAGGAGCAACCGTTACTGCGGAACTTCTTGATAGTCTGAAGTTTTCCGAGTGGTTTGATTTGCGTCCCATGGATGAAGCTGTCGCGGAACAATTGGAAAAAACCCGGGATTATCTGAAAGACCGGGAAGAAATGATTGAAGCTCGCTTTGTTGAACAGAAGCGCAAGATCAGCGCTGGAGATGAGTTGCAACATGGTGTGCTAAAAGTGGTCAAAGTTTATCTTGCGGTCAAACGTCGTATACAGCCTGGTGACAAAATGGCAGGACGTCATGGCAACAAGGGTGTGGTGTCGGTGATCATGCCTGTCGAAGATATGCCCTACGATGAGCACGGAGAACCGGTGGATGTGGTGCTCAATCCGCTTGGTGTGCCTTCACGTATGAACGTTGGTCAGATTCTGGAAACCCATTTGGGCTGGGCGGCGCGAGGTCTTGGTCAGCGCATTCAGGAAATGCTTGATAACCAGCGTCAGGTCGCCGAACTGCGTGAATTCCTCGACAAAGTTTATAACGGGGTGAAAGGCCAGGATGAACGCATTGAAACGCTGTCTGATGATGAGGTTCTGTCTTTGTCCAAAAATCTCAAGGATGGAATTCCCATGGCCACTCCCGTATTTGACGGGGCTCATGAGACGCAAATCAAGGAATTGCTCAAGATCGCTGGTCTGCCCGAAAGTGGTCAGCAATGGCTCTACGATGGTCGTACAGGGGAACGTTTTGATCGCCCGGTGACAGTTGGGTACATGTACATGCTGAAGCTGAACCATCTTGTTGATGACAAGATGCATGCCCGCTCTACGGGATCCTACTCTCTGGTTACCCAGCAGCCACTAGGAGGTAAGGCCCAGTTTGGTGGTCAGCGCTTTGGAGAAATGGAAGTTTGGGCACTGGAGGCCTATGGAGCTGCTTATACCCTTCAGGAAATGCTCACGGTCAAGTCGGATGATGTCAACGGACGTACGCGTATCTACAAGAATATTGTTGATGGCGATCATCGGATGGAACCAGGAATGCCGGAATCATTCAATGTGCTGATCAAGGAAATCAGAAGTCTTGCGATCGACATTGAATTGGATGCAGATTGATCATTGGGGAAACAGGGGGCCTTGGCCCCTTGAATAAATAACTCCATATGGAGGATTGTTTGTGAAAGAATTGCAACATCTTTTAAAGCATCGTGGTCAAAGTGAAGAGTTTGACCGTATCCGCATCGGACTGGCGTCACCGGAAAAAATTCGCAGCTGGTCCTATGGCGAAGTTAAGAAACCTGAAACTATTAACTATCGTACTTTCAAGCCAGAACGTGATGGCCTTTTCTGTGCCAAAATTTTCGGGCCAGTGAAGGATTATGAGTGTCTTTGCGGTAAATACAAACGACTCAAACATCGTGGCGTCATTTGTGAAAAATGTGGCGTCGAGGTGACTCTGGCTACAGAACGTCGCGAACGCATGGGGCATATTGAGTTGGCTTCCCCAGTGGCACATATCTGGTTCCTGAAATCGCTGCCATCCCGAATTGGTTTGATGCTGGATATGACTCTGCGCGATATCGAGCGCGTTCTTTATTTTGAAAGCTTTGTCGTCATTGATCAGGGCATGACGACTCTGGAACCAGGTCAGTTACTCAATGATGAAGAGTACTACATGGCTCTTGAGGAATTTGGTGATGACTTTGACGCCCGCATGGGTGCTGAGGCCATACACAAGCTATTGCAGGAAATAGATCTGGACTCAGAAATCTACAAGCTGCGTGAAGAAATTCCTGCCACGACTTCAGAAACCAAGCTCAAGAAGCTTACCAAGCGTCTTAAGCTCATGGAAGCATTCAAGGAGTCGGACAACAAGCCTGAATGGATGATCATGACGGTTCTGCCGGTATTGCCACCTGATTTGCGTCCGCTTGTTCCATTGGATGGAGGTCGTTTTGCAACTTCGGATCTCAACGATCTCTACCGTCGCGTCATTAACCGTAATAACCGTCTTAAACGATTGCTTGAGCTTTCCGCCCCAGACATTATTGTGCGAAATGAAAAGCGTATGCTCCAGGAAGCTGTCGATGCCCTCCTGGACAATGGGCGCCGTGGACGAGCCATTACAGGTACCAACAAGCGGCCTCTGAAATCGCTGGCAGACATGATCAAGGGAAAACAGGGTCGTTTCCGTCAGAATTTGTTGGGCAAGCGTGTCGACTATTCCGGACGATCGGTGATTGTTGTTGGCCCGACATTGCGCTTGCATCAGTGCGGGTTGCCCAAGAAAATGGCGCTGGAGTTGTTCAAGCCGTTTATTTTTGGCAAATTGGAAGCCAAGGGCTTGGCAACGACGATCAAGGCTGCCAAGAAAATGGTCGAGCGGGAAGAGCCAGTGGTATGGGATATTCTTGCGGAAGTTATTCGTGAACATCCGGTGATGCTCAACCGTGCACCTACATTGCATCGTCTTGGATTGCAGGCATTTGAGCCCGTTCTTATTGAGGGTAAAGCGATTCAGCTGCATCCTTTGGTATGTACAGCATTCAATGCTGATTTTGACGGTGATCAGATGGCAGTACACGTGCCTTTGACACTTGAGGCTCAACTCGAAGCACGCGCTTTGATGATGTCAACCAATAATATTCTCTCACCCGCTAATGGTGAGCCTATTATTGGTCCAACCCAGGACGTCGTTCTTGGCCTGTACTATATCACCAGGGATCGTATTAATGTACGTGGTGAAGGAATGCTTTTTGCCGATATCGCTGAAGTTTTGCGGGCATTAGCGGCAAGACAGATCGATGTACATGCTCGTGTCAAGGTCCGACTGCGTGAAGTCACTCTTGACGAAGAAGGGAAGCGGGTCGAAAGAAGATTCTTAGCCGATACCACTCCGGGCCGATGCCTGCTCTGGGATATTGTGCCAGAAGGGATGCCGTTTGAAATCGTTAATCAGCCAATGACCAAAAAGGCACTGTCGCGTCTGCTGAACAGTTGCTACCGGATACTCGGACTCAAAGATACGGTTATTTTTGCCGACCAGCTGATGTACCTTGGATTTGCCCAAGCAACCTACTCGGGTGTCTCGGTTGGCATGGAAGACATGCTGATTCCTCAGCAGAAGCAAAGCATTATTGAAGCTGCTGATGAAGAAGTCCGTACCATTGAAATGCAGTTCATGAGTGGACAGGTCACGGCTGGAGAACGCTACAATAAAGTTGTCGACATTTGGCAGCGTACCAATAATCAGGTTGCCAAAGTGATGATGGATAATCTTGCGCATGAGCAAGTCATCAATCGTCAAGGGCAGCTGGAATCTCAGCAGTCATTCAATTCCATCTACATCATGTCTGATTCGGGTGCTCGCGGTAGCGCCAGCCAGATTCGTCAGTTGGCGGGCATGCGTGGTTTGATGGCCAAACCAGATGGCTCCATCATTGAGACCCCCATTAAGGCTAATTTCCGTGAAGGATTAACGGTTCTGCAGTACTTTATTTCGACCCACGGAGCCCGAAAAGGTCTTGCGGATACTGCTTTGAAAACAGCAAATTCCGGTTATTTGACACGGCGTCTGGTTGATGTCGCCCAAGATCTGGTCATTATTGAACGTGACTGTGGAACCACTCGTGGTCTGGCCATGACACCTTTGATCGATGGCGGAGAAATTACTGAACCATTGCGTGATCGCGTATTGGGACGTGTGCTTGCCTCAGATGTATATATGCCGGGTAGCGAAGAAATCCTGGCACCACGTGGGACTTTGCTTGATGAAAAATGGGTTGACCGACTTGAGTTGGGTGGTATTGATGAAGTTGAGGTTCGTTCGGTAACAACCTGCGAAACACGCTTTGGCGTCTGCTCCATGTGTTATGGTCGTGATCTTGCGCGTGGACATATTGTCAATGTTGGTGAAGCCATTGGCGTTATGGCAGCGCAATCCATTGGTGAGCCTGGAACCCAGCTGACCATGCGTACCTTCCACGTTGGTGGTGCTGCAAGCCGGCAATTGGCGGAAAACAATATTCAGGTTCGTAAGGAAGGGGTGGTTCGATTCCATAATATCAAGACAGTACAACATGCAAGTGGCTCACTGGTTACGGTAAGTCGATCGGGCGAGTTGGGTATTGTTGATGATCGTGGCCGCGAACGTGAACGCTATCGTCTGCCCTATGGATGTTCCATTCTGGTCGGTGATGGAGCCTCAGTGAAGGGAGGTCAAACGATTGCGACCTGGGATCCGCATACTCATCCCATTGTTTCTGAAATTGCCGGTTTTGCGAAATTCATTGACATGGAAGAGGGTATTACCGTCCAGCATAAGAGTGACGAAATTACCGGTCTGAGCAGTATTGAGATCATGGATCCTAAAGATCGTCCTGCTGCTGGTAAGGATCAACGCCCGGCAGTACGTCTGGTTGATGCCCAAGGTCGTCCGATACATGTTGAAGGCAGCGATCAGCCCATTCAGTATTTCCTGCCTTCAGGGTCTATCAGTGCCTTACGTGATGGGGATGCTGTGGGTGTGGGCGATATTATTGCCCGTATTCCGCAAAGTGCTTCCAAGACCCGTGACATTACCGGTGGTTTACCACGAGTCGCTGACTTGTTTGAGGCCCGCAAGCCCAAGGAGTCGGCAATTCTTGCCGAGGTTTCGGGTCTGATCAGTTTTGGGCGTGAAACAAAAGGTAAGCATCGTTTAATCATTACTCCCGAAGATGGTTCAGCTACCCATGAGGAGATGATTCCCAAGTGGCGTCAGATCAATGTCTTTGAAGGTGAACGTGTCGCCAAGGGTGAAACAATTTCTGATGGAGCCCAGAATCCACATGATATCCTGCGTCTAAAAGGGGAAACAGAGCTGGCGCGTTATATTGTTCGCGAAGTTCAGGATGTGTACCGGATGCAGGGCGTCAAGATCAACGACAAGCATATTGAAGTCATCATTCGCCAGATGTTGCGCAAAGTTGAGATCGTTGAGTCGGGTGATTCAACCTTTATCAAGGGTGAACAGGTTGAATATGCACGTGTTCTGGAAGAGAACCAAAATCTTCTCGAACAGGGTAAATTTCCAGCTCGCTTTGATCGCGTCTTAATGGGCATAACCAAAGCATCGCTGGCAACGGAGTCCTTTATCTCGGCAGCCTCGTTCCAGGAAACAACGCGTGTCCTGACAGAAGCTGCTGTCAGTGGCAAGGAAGATGATTTGCGTGGCTTGAAGGAAAATGTCGTGGTGGGTCGACTGATTCCAGCTGGGACAGGCTATGCCTATCACATGGAACGTCGTCGCCAACGCATGACTCAGCCCGATTCGGAGGTTGCAAAGCCAACGACAGAGGAGCTTGAAATGGCGTTGAGTGCAGCACTTAACGACAGTGAAACCTGAGGTGATTGACGAAATCTGAAGTCCCCTATAGAATATGCAACCTTTTATCAGGATGGCTGTGTTCATCCTGATATTTTTTTGAAACGGGAGAAAGCCAAATGGCAACAATTAATCAATTGGTGCGTCGAGGCCGTACCGATGTGGTTACTAAGAGCGATGTGCCTGCGCTCAAGGGTAGTCCACAACGGCGTGGTGTTTGTACGCGTGTTTATACGACCACTCCAAAAAAGCCGAACTCAGCCATGCGTAAGGTTTGTAAGGTGCGCCTGACCAGCGGTTTTGAAGTGATTTCATACATTGGTGGTGAAGGACATAATCTCCAGGAGCACAGCGTTGTGCTGATTCGTGGTGGTCGTGTCAAGGATTTGCCTGGTGTGCGTTACCATACAGTGCGTGGCTCGCTTGACTGTGCCGGTGTCAAAGACCGCAAACAGGGGCGTTCCAAATACGGTTCCAAACGACCCAAGTCCTAATCGACAGGGGCGAGTAAGGCCAGACGCATCCGCGAGGATGTTTGTTCTGGATCAACCTGAAGTTAAATGAGAGAAAGAAAATGCCAAGAAGACGTGTTGTAGCTGCTCGAGAAGTGTTGCCGGATCCGAAATACGGAAGCCAGATTGTTGCGAAATTCATGAATCAAGTCATGGAACGCGGCAAAAAATCGGTTGCCGAGAAGATTGTTTATGGTGCCCTTGGGCGTATAGAAGAGCGCCAAAAGGGAGATCCGGTTCATTTCTTTGAGGAAACTCTGGAAAAGCTTCGTCCAGTTGTTGAAGTCAAGGCGCGGCGTGTTGGCGGTGCAACCTATCAGGTGCCAGTGGAAGTACGTCCCTCCCGTCGTACGGCATTGGCAATGCGCTGGTTGGTTGATGCAGCAAAGAAACGTAGTGAAAAAACAATGGCTTTGCGTCTGGCTGGTGAGCTGATGGACGCGGCTGAAGGGAAGGGTGCAGCTGTGAAAAAGCGTGAAGACGTGCACCGCATGGCTGAAGCCAATAAGGCTTTTGCTCATTATCGCTTTTAACTAAACGCCGTCTATTGAACGAGGATTAAGCTGTGGCCAGAAACACTCCACTTGATCGGTATCGCAACATCGGTATCAGTGCCCATATTGATGCCGGAAAGACCACCACCACTGAACGTATTCTGTATTATACAGGGGTGAATCACAAAATCGGTGAAGTGCATGACGGCGCAGCCACCATGGACTGGATGGAACAGGAACAGGAACGCGGCATTACGATTACCTCGGCTGCAACGACCTGTTTCTGGCATGGAATGGGGCATCAGTTCGAGGAGCACCGGATCAATATCATTGATACCCCGGGTCACGTCGACTTCACCATCGAGGTTGAGCGCTCCATGCGCGTTCTTGACGGCGCTTGCATGCTGTATTGTGCTGTTGGTGGTGTACAACCCCAGTCTGAAACGGTGTGGCGACAGGCCAATAAATACCGTGTGCCCCGCATTGCATTTATCAACAAAATGGATCGTACCGGGGCGAATTTTTTCCGTGCTGTTGAGCAGATGAAAACCCGTCTAGGTGCCAATCCCGTGCCTCTGGTTATTCCGATTGGTGCAGAGGAGCACTTTGAAGGCGTTGTTGATCTTGTTCAGATGAAGGCAATATTCTGGGATGATGCCAGCCAAGGCATGAAGTTCGAATTGCGCGATATTCCGGACAACCTCAAGGCACAGGCCGATGAGTGGCGGGCCAAGCTTGTTGAGTGTGCAGCAGAAAGTTCCGAAGAGCTCATGAATGAGTATCTGGAAAGTGGTGAGCTGACTGAGGAACAGATTCATCAGGCTATTCGTCAACGTACGATTGCTGGTGAAATTCACCCCGTTCTGTGTGGGTCTGCCTTTAAAAACAAGGGCGTGCAGAAAATGCTTGATGCGGTCATCATGTATCTTCCTGCACCCGATGATATTCCGGCAGTCAAGGGTATTGCCGATGATAAGGCAGAATCTGAAGTGGAGCGTCATGCCAGCGATGAAGAACCATTTTCTGCGCTTGCATTCAAAATTATGAACGACAAGTTTGTTGGTTCGCTAACCTTTATTCGTGTTTATTCGGGCGTTCTTAAGTCGGGTGACTCGGTGTACAACCCGGTGAAGATGAAGAGAGAGCGTGTTGGGCGTATTCTGCAAATGCATGCCAACCAGCGCGAAGAACTCAGTGAAGTTCGTGCCGGTGATATTGCTGCCTGTGTGGGACTGAAGGATGTAACAACGGGTGATACTCTGAGTGATGAAAACAAGATCATTACCTTAGAGCGCATGGAATTTCCTGAGCCGGTTATCTCGGTTGCTGTTGAGCCAAAGACTAAGGCCGATCAAGAAAAGATGTCGACCGCTTTGGGACGTTTGGCCAAGGAAGATCCTTCATTCCGTGTTAAGTCTGATGAAGAATCGGGTCAAACCATTATTTCCGGTATGGGTGAGTTGCACCTGGAAATTATTGTTGACCGCATGAAGCGTGAATTTGGTGTTGAGGCCAATATTGGCAAGCCACAGGTTGCGTACCGCGAAACCATCCGCAAGAAGGTTGAAGTGGAAGGAAAGTTTGTTCGCCAATCGGGTGGACGTGGTCAATATGGTCATGTATGGGTTCGTCTGGAACCGATCTATGGCAATGAAGAAGGTAAAGACTACGAATTTGGTGTCGAAGTCGTCGGTGGTGTTGTTCCAAAGGAATACTTTTCGGCGGTAGACAAAGGTATTCACGAGCAGATGGGCAATGGTGTTCTGGCGGGCTATCCGGTAGTTGGAATCAAGGCCGTGCTTTATGATGGGTCTTACCATGATGTTGACTCCTCGGAAATGGCCTTCAAAATTGCTGGTTCGATGGCGTTCAAGAAAGGTTTTATGCAGGCAGATCCGGTACTGCTTGAGCCGATCATGAAGGTTGAGGTTGAAACACCGGAAGACTATATGGGCGATATCATGGGTGACCTGAATCGTCGGCGTGGTATGGTTCAAGGTATGGATGACCTGCCTGGCGGTACCAAGGCGATCAAGGCGGAAGTGCCGTTGTCCGAAATGTTTGGTTATGCAACGGATGTTCGCTCCATGTCTCAAGGGCGTGCTACCTTTACCATGGAGTTTGCAAAATACTCAGAAACACCACGTAATATTGCTGATGCGATCATATCCAAGTATTCTGCACAGCGTCGTGGTGAAGAAGAATAAGGCGGATGTGGGGCTGAGTGCGTATAGGCATGATAGCCCTGCCCTAATGAAGACTGACCAAAGAGGAACTTATTGTGGCAAAGGCAAAATTTGAACGTACCAAACCGCACGTAAACGTAGGTACGATTGGACACGTTGACCATGGCAAGACGACGCTGACGGCGGCGATCACGACGGTGTGTTCCCGCATGTTTGGTGGTGA
>JAJZUM010000088.1 GCA_021848605.1 Pseudomonadota bacterium
AAGTAGGACATTAGCAATTCAGCAATTCTCATTATGACTTCTCACGCATCCGTCAGTGATTGTTGATACCATGCGGAGAGATCAACTTTCACTTTGGGGGAGGCAATTTGTGCTGCTGGTAGTCGATGTGCCCCACCCTTGTGAGTTCTTTAACCGAAATGCGAAGATCGTGGCACTCGGCCAGCTTCTCGTTGATTCAACCTCTTGTGTAACAATAATTCCATGATCTGTCCGCGTTGCGCTTCTCTCTGAGTCATCACTTGTTCCATGTTCAAAATGCCCGTGACTTTTGGCCACACATGCTTTCATGATACAAAAGGGGACATTATCATTTGGCGCTAACAACTTCATGCATATTTTCGTGCCCGAAAACATCAATTCTACCCATCTACGCCGCTGAAGTGCCAGCAAAACCCTCGGTCAACCTTCTGATGATGGTGTGCCAAAGTCAGAGCTCTCGAACAATATGAGCCGATCAATGCGTCGAGGAGCTGAGCACACGCTTCAAAAATGGAGCCAGTTCTGATTCAGGCATGGGGCGACTTACCAAGTATCCCTGAATTCCATCGCAATTTTCTTCTTTGAGAAAGTCCCTGATTGCCTCAGTTTCTACACCCTCGGCCATAACTGAAAGATTCAGGCTATGGGCCATGGCAATAATTGCTTTAGTAATCGCTTCATCATCCGGACTGGTACTCAGATCCCGGATGAACGCCTGATCAATCTTCAAGGTATTGATTGGAAATTTTTTCAAATAACTCAATGAAGAATATCCGGTACCAAAATCGTCCAGAGACAGCTCAATGCCCATATTTCTTAATCGATGCAAGGTATCCAGCGTACCCTCGGAGTCTTCCATGAGAGAAGACTCGGTCAATTCCAGTTCCAGTAGATGAGGATCAACACCGGTGCTATCGAGGACTCTCTCGACAATCTGCAACAGAGTCCCTTTGCGCAACTGATGTGCGGAAACATTAACCGATGTTTTTATTCTTCCTACTCCAGACTCAATCCAGAATTGTATTTGACGACAAGCTTTTTCCAGCACCAGCTCAGATATGGCCGAGACCAGTCCACTTTCTTCAGCCATGGGCATAAATTCGGCAGGAGCCAACAATCCAAGATTGGGATGATCCCAACGCACCAGCGCCTCCACGCCCATTAGGTCATTGTTTCTCAGGCTAACCTTAGGCTGGTAATACACCACAAACTCATCCCGAAATATGGCTTTGCGCAACTGACTTTCGAGATTGACCTGTTCAATCGAAGAAGCCCGCAAATCCTCTGAGTAAAAGCGCCAACTATTTCCCCCAATTCTCTTGGCTTGCTGCAAGGCAATATCGGCATGATTGAGAAGCGTTTGTGCATCAGCACCATGTTCTGGAAATAGACTGATCCCTAAAGAGCATCCCAACAAAATTTCATGTTGATCAATGCGAAATGGCCTACGAATCTCGCCAACCACACGACCACAAAGATCTTCTATATCGCGCCGACTCTTGAATTCATCAAGAACAATTGCAAACTCATCACCACCAAAACGCGCCAGGCTGTCTGTATCTGAGCAAACTCTGGTCAGACGTGTGGCGGTCTCTTTCAGCAAAGCATCTCCCACCTCATGCCCCAAAGAATTGTTGACCTGTTTAAAACGGTCAAGATCCATAAATAAAACCGCAAACTGTTTCTGATCCTCTTCCGCAATGCGCTTGTGTTCCTCCAGTCGGCTCCTGAAAAGTTGTCGGTTTGCAAAACCGGTCAATTTGTCGTAATTTCCAAGATAGGCAATTTGTTTTTCTGCTTCACGACGGGCAGTCACATCAGTAATGAGTCCGACATAGTGGCTGACCCGCCCCCGCTCGTCGCGGACCGAAGAAATACGAAGCCACTGCTGGAAGGTCGTGCCATTCTTCTTGTAATCGTTAAACTCGCTTTCCCAATGACCATCTCGACGAAGAAATTCGATGATCTGTTGATAAAACCTTCTCATTCCGGGAATGGACTGACATTCATCAATGCGACAGTTCAAAACCTGATCTTCATGAACACCATATAACGTTGCATAATAGGGATTAACTGCCAGAAAGCGAAATGCATCGTCAAGAATAAAGATGCCCTCTTCTGCCACCCTGAACACAGTCGCAGAAAGCCGATCTTTCTCACGAGCCTCACGCTCAAGGGTAATATCACGACGAATACCCAGCATACGCAGGGCAGTACCGTGTTCATCCCGCTCGGTGACACGCCCGCGATCTTCAACCCAGACCCAGAAACCACGCTTATGACGAATGC
Source organism: Pseudomonadota bacterium (assembly GCA_021848605.1). Lineage (GTDB taxonomy): Bacteria > Pseudomonadota > Gammaproteobacteria > Pseudomonadales > Moraxellaceae > JAJXWR01. Next base: position 2,290 of record JAJZUM010000088.1, read on the forward strand.
GGTACGCAGCTCGATAGTGGGGCGTATGCTGGCGCAAGTGTGCTACAAGTGCTCTTAATACTTTGAAGCTGTCTTCAGGATGAATGATGAGGCGAAGCTTCTGAACCATTTCATGAAGCTCAGATTCCTCATAGCCCAGCAATAGATCAAAGTGCGAGTGATGCAAAATATTTTCTGGAATCTGCCAATCCCAGAAACCAACCTCGGCAGCATCAATGGCCTGGGTCAACCGATTCTGACTAAGGAGGAGATCAACATTGAGACGCCGCAAGGCTTCGGTACGTTCATGGACCATCGCTTCCAGGGATTGATTAATCTTGCTTAGTTCCTCCTGTGCCATGGTTCTTTCATGAACTTCCATGGCCAACATCTGGTTCATGTCGACGATCTGATGCTGAGACTGGTTCAATGAATGAATCAGTTTTTCCCGGGCGATTTCAATATCTGCCGAACGCTTCTGTTCATGAAGAATCCGGCTGGCTACAGCCCACAGACATATGGCCAGAGCAACCAGGGCACTTTCGATCCGTACCGAGAAGCCTGCCTGTATTCGTTGCAACCAGATGAGCACCGGAGTCAAACTAAAAATAAGATACACACCATACTGACTTGGGGAGAGCCGGCCGTCTACAAGGGAAGCCAGAGCTTGAACCAGAAAAAGCAAGCTGAGTATGGGTATCTGTTCGGCCTGATCAGCAGGATTGATCCAGCCCGAGAACCAGTAACTGCCCCATAGACCACCCAACACAACCGCATGCATCCAGTTGGGACCAACTGCACAGCTACGCAGCCGGAAAATTTGCAGACATGCCAAAAGCAGACATCCCAAGAGCCAAAACCATTGAATACTCCGATGTAATGGCTCATTGAGTAAACCATTAAGGGCAAGAATGCTCAAACACAACATGTTCACGAACGGCCCAACCCACCCCTTACTCCTCGCTGGGCTGGTCAGGATATCTGTGACACTGGAAGGCGCAGTTTGCACATTGATTTGCTGCATGAGCCATAGCACTCAAGATCTTCACTCTTTTAGTGTAACACTGCTTTGGATGCTTTCGAGTCGTTCCATGGTACAAGTGTATTTTCACAAGCCGAACTTTGAATTTCTCTGGATTTCAACAGGAATTAAGCTAGGATGGGATCATGATCCACTTGTATCAGCGCGGAGCACATGATGAACAAGCGCCTTATGAAACAATGCCTGCTGGCGAGTTTTTTCGGACTTTCATTGATCAGTCTCAGTATTCGGGCCACAGCTGACGTTGGCTTGGATGACACTAATTCCATGTATGACTCAGATGAACTGCAAAATACCCCATCCATGATTGCCATGGCTGGCGACCTGATTCTTGCTCGTCCGATCCTAGTGGGCATTACCCTGGTTGGAACCGGCTTGTTTGTAGCCACATTACCTTTTAGTGCTGCGGGTGGCAATGTTCGCGAAGCTGCAACGGTTCTTGTCAAAGGTCCCGCCGAACAAGCCTTTGTTCGTTGCCTAGGTTGTACCGCGACCCAGGAACGCTGGCGCAAAGAACGAGAAGCCAAAGAAGCCCAGAAAGGCATCAAAACCGATACTGCTGTCAACTATTAAAGAGGCTTTGGAGTTTCAGGATTTTTATTTTGCAGCCACTTCAGCTTGAGCAAGAGCTGGTTGTGGCTTTCTTCATAGTCGGGATCATGAGGTATGCAATCTACCGGACATACGCGCTGACACTGTGGTTGATCGAAGTGGCCAACGCACTCAGTACAACGCATAGGGTCAATTTCATAAATGCTTTCACCTAGATATATGGCCTGATTGGGACATACAGGCTCACAGACATCACAGTTAATGCAATCTTCCGTGATCTTAAGCGCCATATTCCCGAGCTGCCTGACAGAGCGCGTCTGCCACGTTGGGTGCTACAAATTTGCGAATATCGCCACCATGCAGAGCGATTTCACGAACTAACGTCGATGAAATATAGGATAAATGCTCAGATGGCGTAAGAAATACGGTTTCAATCGAAGAATCCAGCTGACGGTTCATGTTTGCAAGCTGAAACTCATATTCAAAGTCAGAGACTGCGCGTAACCCCCTAAGAACTATATGGGCATTTTGTTGTTTCAGAAATGCAATTAACAATGAATTAAAGCCAACAACGGAAACATTCTGCAAATGCCCCAAAACCGTAGTTGCCAAATAAACGCGTTGCTCCAGTGAAAAAAGCGGTTTTTTGCGAGGAGATTCAGCAACAGCGACTACAACATGACTAAACATGCGGGATGCCCGTTCGACCAGATCCGTATGGCCATTGGTGATGGGATCAAATGTCCCTGGATAGATAATTCTTGTCTGCATGCAACAACCTTCCTCAGCCTGACCCGACGTCCTTGGCATAATGGCATAAAGCCTAAACCCTGCCTAGCGGATAAAATACGACTTTAAAAATTTATGTAAGCCTTTGTTGAATGGAGGTAAAAAAAAGCGTAGGGGGTATAACTTTGGCTTTTCGAGAACTGCTTTGGCGTTCGAATAGGTCAAAAATCCTTCACGAGCATGGTAACGCCCCATCCCTGATGCGCCGATTCCCCCAAAGGGCAAATCTTCAATACCAACGTGGCTGAGCACTTCATTAATTCCCAATCCTCCGGAATGGGTCTGCTCAGCAACAAAAGCAATCCGTGAAGGATGGTGGTCAAAATAATACAAAGCCAGGGGTCGCGGACGATGACGAACAAACGCAATGGCTTCATCAAGTGAAGACACACCGAAAACAGGTAAAACCGGACCAAAAATTTCTTGCTGCATCACCAACATTTCTGGTGTCACCCCAAGGACAAGGGTTAAAGGCATCTTCTTTCCCTGGCTAAAATCTTCATTTCCTGGATTAATTTCTATAATCGTTGCCCCTTTTTTCCGGGCATCCATGAGCAGATTTTGCAGTCGGCCATACTGCTTTTCATTAATAATTGCCGTGTAATCCGCATTCTCACGCATTGTGGGGTACATTGCATGTACTTGCTTTTGCATGGCTCTTACAAAATCCTGCAAACGAGAATGATTACAAAGCACGTAGTCAGGCGCCACACATGTCTGACCAGCATTCCAGCATTTCCCAAAAGCAATGCGCTCAGCAGCCATTTCAACTGAAAAAGAGTCGTGAATGATTGCAGGAGATTTACCGCCTAGTTCAAGTAATACAGGTGTCAAATGTTCCGCCGCAGCTGTCATTATTTTTTTACCAACCTCCGTGGAACCCGTAAAGGTCAGCTGATCAAAAGGCAGACGAGAAAATGCCTCAGAAATTTCACCCCGGCCGGCATATACAGCTAGAACATCCGATGGAGCCACTTCAGCAAGTAGGCGAGACAGGACTGAGGCCGTTGCGCAAGTAAATCCAGACATCTTGATCATGACCCGGTTTCCTGCCGCAATGGCTGCCGTAAGCGGCCCCAAAGCCAAAAAAATGGGATAGTTCCAGGGCACAATAATACCCACAACGCCAAGTGGCTGATAAACCACCCGTGCCTTGGCTGGAAGATGCATTGGGTTGACTTGCCTTTTTTGGGGGCGCATCCACTCGGCTAAATGACTCTCATGGTACTTAATGGCTTCCAGTGTGGTCATAATTTCGGCAAAAAGCGTTTCATCGGGGGAACGATGCCCAAAATCTGCGGACACAGCCTCGATCAGATCATCTTTAAATTGCAGCAGAAACGTGCGCAACCGTTGTAACAACACAAGCCGATCCTTAAGGCTTGGCATCGGATGGGCCTGAAACCCATTTCGCTGGGCATGAAAAATACGTTGCATATCAGCGACATCAGGATTTGTGGACATCTCAAGAACCACCACTTGTGCCACCATAGTCACCTCAGCTCATCACGATTCATGTCGTGCCTTTTTAGAGTATTTACTCTAAACTGTCAACATGATCTGAAAATCTGGATGTTCATACTGATATGAAAACCCGTGACCGCATTTTGCACATGAGTCTGCGCATGTTCAACGAACAGGGAGAACGCACGGTTACAACCAACCATATCGCAGCAGCCCTGAACATGAGCCCAGGAAACCTCTATTACTACTTCAAAAATAAGGAAGCCATCATATTTGAGCTCTTTTGTCAGTATGAAACCCGTACACGAACATTTCTTCACGCCGGCCCCGATCAACAACTGACCTGGTCAGACATTTTGTGTTATTTTCAGGAAATCGCACGCAATATCTGGGATTATCGTTTTTTACACCGAGATCTGGAACAACTCCTCGCCCACAACCCGCAGCTCTTGGCGCAATATCGACATTTTGCTCAAGATGTCATGAGTGCGGGCAGACATATCATGCAACGCATGAACAGTTCCGGACTACTTATAGCCAATGATGAAGAGCTTGATGCCCTAATTATCAACACCTGGGTTATTGCAACGGGATGGGCGCCTTTCTTGCACGCAACCGCCGTATTTGGTCCACTGGGTACTGAACTGACTCAAGCAATGATTCACAGAGGAATTCGTCAGATACTATTTTTGCTCAAACCCTATCTGAGCCAGGATGCATTAAATGTGTTGCCCGAACTTCTGCACCTTTACACTGAAGCTCATTGAACAAGGCTTATTAGGCAATACCTAGCTAAAATTCACGGTATATGAATGGAAAAAACACCACCGCCCAGGCTACCACCATTCTGGACCCGGATAAACCCGTGAACACCATTACGCTGATGCAAGGCTGCTATCCTGCCCGCAAAATATAGGCCAAGACCTGTACTACCGGTAGACTGCTTGATCCCCAACACATATCCAGCCTGACCCTCGAGCATTGCAGCGGGATATCCTGCTCCATCATCCTCTACCGAAAGGACCGTAAAATCGTCTTCTGTATAGGCACGAAGAATCACTTTTGAGCGAGCGTATCGAACTGTATTGATAATTATATTGGCAATGACCGTACCCATCAGATCACGGTCGAAAAAGGCCTCAAAAACATCCTCTGCCAGTTGAATCTCAGAATCTATGGAACGTGACTGAAGCAATTCCTGATAGCGCGCCCTCTGGGCTTCAAGAAAATCCTCAAGGTCTTGCCATTCAGGGTGAAGTGGTAGTTGATTAACGTTCATTTTGTACAGGCCCAACAACTGCATGAGCATACCATTCAAACGGCCTGACTCGTACTCAATCACACCTCGCTCATGATTCCATGCCTGCTCCGGTGGCAACGATTCAACCCAAGTTGAGAAAGCCTGCAAGAACATTCCCAACGAATTTTTCATATCGTGGACTGTTGACGCAATCACCATCGAAAAATCAAGTTGAGACTCTTCAGGGTCTTTTGGTTCTGTCATCAGCTGTCCTCACTTGCTAATCAAACGACGCAGTTTCTGCATGCGATCATAACGGGGGTCATTTGGAGACATTTCTTTTAGATTATTGAGAAGCTGTGCTGCCTGCAGCTTGTAGGCTTCTGCCTCTTCCGGTTTAATCTTGCTGGCTTGTATCAAGTTTTGGACCGCATTGAGAACAATGGTGATATTTCTTGGCTGCAAATCACTCGCTTCCTGAAAAGACTTGACCGCCTCAACAAATTGCCTCTTTTCGTAAAGTGCTGCAGCCGCCTTGTTTAGTTGTCGCGCTTGGGCGACCCGAGCCATCAACTCAGCTGCTCCCCCCTGGTCTGTAAGCGTTTGCAGGATCTTGGGATCATCACCGTACATTTCCGCGCAAGTATGCAGCAACTTCTGTGCTGTTTCTCCCTGACCCACATCTTTGAGTTGCTCGATGACATCAATAGCAGCATCTGCAGAGAAAAAATGTGGAAGGCTGGCTATCGAATCCGATGCCTTCTTGGCCCATTGCTGGGCTTCCTTTTCCTTGCCTGAGTTTTTTAAAGTAACAGCCTGGGCCAAATAACTCCTCGCCATGACAGCCTTATCATCCGAATAATCTTTGTTCAATTCGGACAATACCTTCAGGGTTTCTTCCTGATATCGCCGATCAAGACTTGTGCCCTCCTTGGACGCATGTTCATTCACCACAGACACAAATTTGATGTAATTATCCGGGGATTTCAGGCAAGAACCTCTGCCGAGATCCACTGACTCCCGAAATGCTTTAACAGCCGTATCAAGATCACCATTGGTACGAGCCAGATCACCCAATTTCATTTGACGGCTCAGCGATCTTGGAGATGTTTTTAGTGCTTCCTGAATGGTTTGTTGGGCTAATTCCTTCTGCTCGAGCATGAGCTGGGCCTCAGCCAAAACATCGTAAAGAGCTGGTAATTGAGGAAATTGACGAATGGCATCCTGCATCATCAACTCAACACCACTGGCATCACCTTTTCGCAGCATGTGTCTTCCCAACATGATCAAAGCCCAGGGCACTGGGCGTTGGGACACAACATCGCGAAGCAGACTTTCGAGATCTTTGTTGTTGCCCATGTTCGAAAGGGCCAATGCCTTCTTTCGGACCGCCATAGCAGCATATTTACGATGAGTAGCAATTACCTGATCACATGCATGAACCATCTCCTGCCAAGCCTCACGTGCGGCCGCATCATTGATACTCGCCATCGCCTCACGGCGCTCTACCAGCTTATCAAGGCGCTGCAGCAGGGCAGCGCGATTAAATGGTTTCGTGAGATAGTCATCAGGTTCATATTCAACGGCACTCATGACCATAGCTAATGAGTTTTCTGCGGTAACCATGATAAAAATAGTATGCGGGCTTAACAATTTTTGGAGAGTCAACTCCTCAAGTACCTGCTGACCATTTTTGCCAGGCCCAAGATTGTAGTCGTGCAAAATGATGTCGTACTTCTTTTTACGGCACATGGCAATTGCTTCCTCGCCAGAGGTGCCTACATCGACATTGACAGCGCCAATCTGGCGCAACATTGCTTTGACGGAGTTTCTAAACTCGGTGAAATCATCGACAACAAGAAATGACTTTTGTGTATAGGAAATCATCAGCGCATGAATACCCTTGCCAGACTAACTTTATTGCATGCCTTGAAGCATAGCACTGACCCACAGTGGCACCCATAAAATTCAACGGAATTAATTCAAAAAACTCAGTAATGCCATATGGAGGCATGAACCTGAATCAAGATTGGCTGAACTTGACGTGCGACATATCAATAAATAACGCGCTAATAGCTCGCTGTATATCTTCCATTCAGATTACCGTGATTCTGTACTTAGCGTTAGAATCAGCAGGGGATCATCAGACACTTGAACGCCGCAAAAAAAAATGGAGCACAGTTTTCAGTACTTGTCAGGCATGTCGCTTAAATATGCCACGTGCAATCAGGTTTAAAACAACGACCGAGACACTAATGAGTGCAGCACCAGCCCAAGCCAGCGACTGCCAATTGTCGTAAGGGCTCATGGCAAACTGGAAAATCACGACAGGAAGATTGGCCAGTGGTTGATTAAGATTTGCCGAATAAAACTGATTGTTTAATGCGGTAAATAATAACGGAGCTGTCTCACCACTGATACGGGCTACCGCCAGGAGAACGCCTGTAACAACACCATTACGTGCTGCAGGCAGACAGATCATCAAAATCGTCTGGCGCCGCGTAGCACCTAGGGCATAAGCGCCCTCACGCAATACATCAGGCACAAGTTGCAACATATTTTCTGTGGTTCGAACCATGATAGGTAAAGCAATAATTGCCAGCGAGATACCCCCAGCCCATCCAGAAAAGTGCTTCATGGGAACTACAAAAATAACATATACAAAAAGTCCGATCACAATAGATGGTGCCGACAAGAGAATATCATTTACAAATCGTATGACCGAAGCGATACGATGGTTCTTTCCGTATTCAGCAAGATAAATACCAGCAACAATGGCAATAGGTATCGCCAGTACCGTTCCCAAGCCAACCATTTCCAGGCTGCCAACGATTGCATTCATCAGGCCACCAGGCCCATCAGGAGGTGGGGTAATCTGTGTAAATAGCGAAAGATTAAAGGAACCAATGCCTCGGGTAATCACAGTGACGATAATCCATAGCGGCAGCGCCATTCCTACCATGGTAATGAACCAGGCAATAGTTTTGGCGAGCATATTGCTGAATTTTCGTTTTTTGTCATACCACAGCGGACTCATACTTTTCTCTCCACACGCATGATCAGCAACCGGGCTATGGCCAAAACTGCAAAGGTTATCACAAAAAGGATTAGCCCCAGGCTGGTGAGTGCTGAAGCATGCAGAGGATCCGACGCTTCAGCAAATTCATTGGCAATCACAGAGGCGATACTATTTCCGGAATCAAACAAGGCCAGAGAGATCTGGTTGTTGTTTCCGATCATAAAGGTAACCGCCATTGTCTCACCAAGAGCCCTGCCTAGGCCCAACATGATCCCCCCAACCAATGCGATCCTCGTATATGGAACGACGATATCCCACATGACTTCCCAGGTGGTTCCACCGATTCCAAATCCTGCTTCTTTGAGCGTGAAAGGCACCACCTCAAAGACTTCGCGCATGACCGAAGTAATAAATGGAACAATCATCAATGCCAGAATCAACGCTGAGGGCAACAGTCCTATTCCAATAGGCGGCCCTTGAAAAACACTGCTCAGAAGCCAAATATGGCCAAAAACACTTGTCAGGAATGGCTGTATGTCATTGGCCATAATCGGAGCAAGAATAAAAAGTCCCCACATTCCATAAATGATGGAGGGTATTCCTGCCAAAAGCTCTATGACGGTCACCAC
>JAJZUM010000089.1 GCA_021848605.1 Pseudomonadota bacterium
CGAATTCTGACTTACCCATCCTTAGTATCGCTGGCCTTCTTGGTGATCTCGGCCCGCGCAGCAGCATCGTCGATGCTCAAGGACAGGTTTACTTCGGCAATCCGCCGCGCGATCCTCATGATCTTGTCTTTCCTATTGGCCAGGGAAATCACGTTTTGGGGTGGATGTATCTACATCCACGGCCCAGGATGCAGGGCGACAAGGAATTTGATTTTCTCAGTTCACAGACAACGGTTCTTCTGGCAGTAACTCTTGGAGTTCTCCTCACGTGTGCCATGTTTGCGTTTCGCTTGTCCCTGCACCTGCTCAATCCCATTCAATTGCTACTCAAGGGAAACGCTGAACTGCGGCGAGGCAATTACAGTCTTCAACTGACCTTGGCCCGTCAGGATGAGCTGGGTACTCTGATTGAGGACTTTAACGAACTGGCCCGCACCCTGGAACAGAATCGAACCCTTCGGACCCGCTGGATGGCCGATATTTCTCATGAATTGCGTACCCCTCTGACCATTTTGCGCGCCGAGCTTGAATCTATGCTGGATGGTGTCTATCCCCTCGATGCTCAAAGGGTTCAGTTATTGCGTCAGGATGTTCTGACCCTGAGCCAGTTGGTCGAGGACATGCAACAACTCACCTTGAGTGATCTTGGAGCTCTGGAATACCGTAAACAGGATGTCAATCTGATGGATATCCTGCAGCAGACCGTGAGTCGTTACCAAACCCGTCTGCACCAAAAAAACCTTGGTCTTGAACTGCTCGTTCCCGACCAGGCCGTTATGCTGCATGCCGACCCGCAACGTCTCGAACAACTGTTTGGCAATCTTCTTGAAAATAGTTGGCGCTATACACACACCAATGGTCGGATCCAGATCAGAGTTGAACCCGCCAAAAACGATGTCTGCATCTATGTCGATGATAGTGAACCCGGTGTACCTGATTGGGCCCTGGAACGCCTGTTTGAGCGCCTCTTTCGTATTGATCGATCCCGAACCCGCAAGGATGGAGGTAGTGGTCTTGGCTTATCGATCTGTCAGGCTATTGTTCAGGCTCATTCGGGCAGTATTGCCGTGCAGCACGCACCGCTGGGTGGCCTAAGGGTTATCATTCGTCTACCCTATGTACTAACCTGATGACCTGTATGCAAGGAATACCCTCATGACCATGATCTGGATTGTTGAGGATGAAGAACGCATCAGTGCCGTACTGACGGCTTATCTGACCCAGGCAGGTTTTGCGACTCGTTCGTTCACCGATGGGCACAACATCCCAGCGGCCGCAGCCGCTGAATCACCCGATCTGATTTTGCTTGACCTCATGCTGCCGGGCCTGGATGGCATTGAGATCTGCCGGCAGATCCGTCGATCCCTGACCATTCCCATTGTGATGCTTACGGCCCGGGTTGAGGAAATAGATCGCCTGGTTGGATTGGAACTAGGTGCGGATGACTACATCTGCAAACCCTTCAGTCCACGCGAAGTGGTGGCCCGGGTTAAAGCCGTCCTTCGGCGAAGCACCACGTCATCGGATACCACAATCACCAGCTTAGGCAAACGCTGTTGTCGTGCTGGCATTGAACTGGATTACGACCGCTATGAGGCCCGGCTGCATCAACATCTCCTTGATTTGACACCTCGGGAATTTAAACTTCTCGGTATCCTTATGGAACATCCAGGCCGGGTGTATTCTCGAGAGCAATTGATGCAACATCTTTATCACGAAGACATCCACAGTTCGGATCGGATGATCGATACCCATATCAAAAACCTGCGCAAGAAACTGGCCAGCATTCAGCCTGAGCAGGAATTTATCCAGGCCCTGTACGGCATTGGTTACAAGTTCAATATAAGTGCATCATGAAGCAACTGTACCCTTTGAACCATGCCAGTATCGAATCAAAAAGTTAATAATGACATATCGATCATGCTGAAAAGGCTCATACCTCAGGAGAAAAATTGATCAAGACAGGGATCGTTCTGGGTCATGATCATGGCTTATTCGCGATTTCTGAATACGATTGCTGCCGAATGATGGCTCTATTGGAATGAATCACCCTAATTCATCGGCTTAGATAAGGATCGCTCTATCGTTGATTGAGTCGATCGTCGCGACAACCAGGAAAGGAGCAGTGGCTATTGTGATTTCAATGGAAAAGAACCGTCTAGAAGCCTTCAGCGATGGAGTTTTGGCCATCATTATCACGATTATGGTACTGGAGCTAAAAGTACCACATGGAGAAGATATTAGCGCTTTGCTCCCTTTGTGGCCAACAGCACTGAGTTATGTTCTAAGTTTTGTTTATGTCGGTATTTATTGGAATAATCATCACCATATGATGCAAGTTACTCATGGTGTTAACGGAAGTATACTCTGGTCAAACCTGCATTTACTCTTTTGGTTATCCCTGTTGCCTTTTACCACTGGTTGGATGGGAGAAAATCATTTTTTACGCTGGCCAACTCTGGTTTATGGCATAAACCTGTTATTTTGTGCGATTGCTTACTATATTCTTCAGTCGATGATCATCCGTATGCAAGGGAAAGATAGTCTATTAGCACATGCCATTGGTCGGGACTGGAAGGGCAAGTCCTCCCCAATACTGTATGCACTCGGAATTCTGGCTGCATGGTTACATGCACCACATCTGGGTATTTTGTTTTACATCCTGGTCTCACTACTTTGGCTTGTACCTGATCGCCGCATGGAAAGAGCACTATCAAATCACTCAATACACGCCCTGACCAAAAATCCGGCAAAAATGGATGAGAGCGTTTGATCTATCCCTATACCTGACGGGCTTTATGAGCCATCTATAGATCATTTCTCCCGCATACAGATGGCATAGCTCAGTAAAAAATGTCCAATAAATCCAAATATGCCCCATAAATTGTTTGATTGTGTCCATTAAATCATGTAATTTGGTTTATTGAACACGTTAAGAGACAGTCATGTCATCAGACGCACAAAGAGAAATAGAGGAAATCCTAGCCATTCTGGATAGAAATCCGGAAGGATTATCCACGAGTCAAATTTCAGAATTGATAGGATTTTCCAGAAATTTAAAGACATTACAGCGCCGCCTTGTCAGCCTATCGGATGATGGGCTCATAGTTAAAATGGGCGAGAAAAAGGCCAGAAAATATTACCCATTCAATGTGTCCAACAAGAAAAATAATGGACATTTAACGGACAATACAAACCAAATTTTCAGCCCAGAAAGCCAAAAAACCCTTAAATTTTTGGATACTCTGCCGCATGCTCGTCCAAAAAAATCCTATAACCGTGATTTTTTGGACAGCTATGTCCCAAATAAAACAGCGTATGTCCCTGAAATGGTCAGAAAGCAGCTATTCAGGGAAGGCAAACGCTTCGACAAGGCATTAGCGGCAGGCACCTATGCTCGGGAAATTTGCCAGCGGCTGCTCATAGACCTGTCCTATAACTCTAGCCGCCTGGAAGGCAACACCTACTCACGGCTGGATACTCAAAAGCTGGTAGAAGAAGGCATTACAGCAGAAGGCAAGGTTCATGAAGAAACCGTAATGATCATGAACCACAAGGAAGCCATTCTGTTCCTGGTAGAAAACGCGCAGTATATTGAGCTGAACAGCCTGACAATCCGCAACTTGCACCATTTGCTGTCGCAAGATTTACTGGCAAACCCCGAGGCTTGCGGCAATATCCGGTCTATTGAAGTCGATATTGGACAATCAAATTACAAGCCGCTGAACAATACCCATCAGCTTAAAGAGCTGTTTGAGTTAATTTTGCTGAAAGCCCGCAAAATCAAAGACTCGTTTGAGCAAAGCTTCTTCTTGCTGGTGCAGCTTTCCTATTTGCAGGCGTTTGAAGATGTGAACAAACGCACCTCACGCCTGAGCTGTAATATCCCCTTTATCAAGGACAATTTGTGCCCGCTCAGCTTTACCGATGTTTCAAGGGATGATTACACAGCAGCCTTACTTGTCCTGTATGAAAAAAATAACGTCGAGCCCATGCTGGAACTTTACGTCTGGGCGTATCTGCGATCCTGTGAACAATATGGCGTGGTTAAAAAATCTCTGGGAGAAATTGATGCGTTCCGCATTCAGTACAGACAGCAGAGAAAAGAAGTCATGGGGCTGGTCGTCAAAAAAGGTCTGCACGGCGACAAAGCAGAAGACTTGATCGAAGATTTCTGTAAGAAGAATGGCATAGATGAGACTGCAAAATTCACAGCCATGACTCTGGCCGATTTGAGCACATTGCATGCCGGTGCAATCATTGGTCTGGGTATCACTGAAGCGCAGCTCAACAAATGGCTTGAGAAAAAATCTTAAGCTACGGCTCTATTCGCTGCGTCCATGCTTATTTCATGATCTGTAGGCCAACCCATCTCTTAGGATTGTCAACCGCGCTCATGAGTCTGAGAGGAACCGTGAGCCTAGTGTTCCCCCAGAATCTGTAGACAACAAAAAAGGGCTAGAACATTTGATCTAACCCTTTAATTTGTATGGCGCGCCCGGAGAGATTCGAACTCCCGACCACCTGGTTCGTAGCCAGGTACTCTATCCAGCTGAGCTACGGGCGCTTAGAGGGCAATATTCTGAGTTTATTTTGCTTTGCTGTCAAGCACTTTAAACTCATACTTCAATATAAATCTAAATGGCGGTGAGGGAGGGATTCGAACCCTCGACACCCTTTTGAGGTGTACTCCCTTAGCAGGGGAGCGCCTTCGGCCTCTCGGCCACCTCACCACACAGGGCGTGCATTCTAACGCAAATCGGCACACTTAGGGAATACATCCTGAGAAAATTCCCAAAATCCTTTCCAGGATTCAACATAGATCGTTTTGATCAGTCAACGATGTCCTGATGATCAGCATTGCCTTTTTCACGCTGGATACGTTGATAAATCTCTTCACGATGCACTGCAACATCCTTAGGTGCATTGACACCAATACGCACCTGGTTACCTTTAACACCGAGAACAGTAACGGTAACCTCGTCTCCGACCATGAGGGTTTCTCCAACGCGTCGGGTCAAAATCAGCATGGCAATCTCCTTTCCTTATCCTTAATGTATTCGCTCTTCATCCTGGTACTATCCCAACAGCTTCAGTATTGCCGAAATTGACAAAAAATAAAGCCAATCACCCATGATGAAGACATTTTCATTGCACGAACTGCCTATTCGGCAGGAGCATCAAGACCAAAGGCCGTATGCAGTGCCCGAACCGCCAACTCCATATATTTTTCCTGCACAACCACTGAAATTTTTATTTCAGAAGTCGAAATCATCTGGATGTTGATATTCTCCCGGGCCAGTGTCTCAAACATTTTGCTGGCAACACCGGCATGAGAACGCATCCCAACGCCGACCAGAGATACCTTGGCAATTTTGTCATCAGAACTTACTTCTCGAGCACCCACTTCGTTACAAACCTGCTCAAGAATAGCAAGTGCCTTACGGTACTCATTGCGGTGCACGGTAAACGTAAAATCAGTGGTATTGTCGGCCGAGACATTCTGCACAATCATATCAACTTCAACATTGGCAGCGCCAACCGGACCCAGAATACGATAGGCAACGCCTGGAATATCGGGAACGCCCCGTACCGTCAGCTTGGCCTCATCGCGATTGAAGGCGATACCGGAAATAATCGGTTGCTCCATTGCATCCTCCGCATCCACACTAATCAGGGTACCTTCGCCCCCATCTTGAAAACTCGAAAGAACCCGCAGGGGAACATTGTACTTGCCGGCGAACTCAACTGAACGTATTTGCAAGACTTTCGAACCCAGACTGGCCATCTCCAGCATTTCTTCAAACGTAATCCGATTGAGACGACGTGCCTGTGGCACCACCCTTGGGTCTGTTGTGTACACTCCGTCAACATCGGTATAGATCTGACATTCATCAGCATGAAGCGCAGCAGCCAGAGCTACTCCGGTCGTATCTGAACCGCCACGTCCCAGGGTTGTTGTATTGCCATCCACATCAATACCCTGAAATCCGGCAACCACAACAACGCGCCCCTCAGCCAGGTCAGCACGTATTGCAGCATCATCGATCGACTCGATCCGGGCCTTGGTATAAGAACGATCCGTCCGGATGGCAACTTGAGCACCGGTATAAGAACGAGCAGGAATACCACGCGCCATAAGTGCCATAGCCAAAAGAGCAATGGTCACCTGCTCACCTGTACATACCATTTGATCAAGTTCACGAGGATCCGGGTCTGATGTGATCGCCTGAGCCAGGCCAATCAAACGATTGGTCTCACCACTCATGGCCGAGACCACAATAACGAGTTGATGTCCCTGATCCCGCCAACGCGCTACGCGTTCAGCAACCGCCTTAATTCGTTCAGGAGTACCCACAGAGGTTCCCCCGTATTTCTGTACAATCAGCGCCATCTCTTTTCCTTAACCTCCATTCACCTTCCGGGCAGCCCTATGAGGTATTCAGGCCTGAAGCTTTTGCCGGCAGTAGGCTTCGACCTTCGCAAGCACTTCAGGCAGCCGCTCAACCTGTTGACCACCACCTTGCGCCATATCAGGCCGACCGCCGCCTTTACCACCAAGCGCAGATGCCAATTCAGCAACCAAAGCACCCGCCTTAATTCGATCCTGCAAGGGTTTAGCAACTCCGACCAACAGGCTGACCTGTTCCTCAACGCCAGCCAGAACAACAATACCTTCCGGTAGCAAATCACGCAAACTGTCATACATCTCGCGCAAAGTACGTGCTGATTGACCCGGCAAGGTTTTCACCAGCAGACGGGCTGCACCAAGATCAATGGCCTCATCAATCATAGCCCGGGTTGCATAGCGCCCCAACGCCTGACGGGCTTTATCCAATTCCCGTTCCAGTTCTTTCTGGCGCTCAAGAATCTGCTCAAAACGTTCCATCAAACGAGGCGCTGGCGTTTTCAGGCGTGCTGCAAAGGACTCCCAGTGTTCATGTTCGTCAAAGGCCAAAGCAGTTGCTTCAACACCGCAAATGGCTTCAATACGGCGTACTCCAGCAGAAATACCGGACTCAGAAACAATGCGGAAGTAACCAATTTCCCCAGTGTGCTCAACATGGGTTCCGCCACAAAGTTCAAGAGAAAACCCCGATTGACCCATGGCAAGAACCCGAACCTCCTCACCATACTTTTCACCAAAAAGAGCCATTGCACCCCGCTCACGCGCAGCTGCCGGAGACATGATTTCAGTATGTACTCGAGAATTAGCACAAATTTCCTGCTGTACTCTGAGACTGATACGCTTTAGCTCATCCTGTGATAATGGCTGGGGATGGGAAAAATCAAAACGTAGTGCTTCTGGCGTAACCTGTGAGCCCTGCTGGGTCACATGGGTTCCCAGAATTTCCCGCAATGCAGCATGCAGAAGATGAGTCGCAGAATGATGCACACGCAGACGCTGACGACGTGCGGCATCAATTAAGGCATGCAGCTTTTGTCCAATGGCAACGGCGCCCTGCACCACCTCCACATGATGCACGATCGCCTGCCCCTGACGCGTCGTATCACGCACTTTCAAGGAGCAACCTTCAGCCTCAAGCCGACCGGTGTCGCCAACTTGACCACCTGATCGGGCATAAAACGGCGTGCGATCAAGCACAACCAGCCCAATATCGCCAGCCTGCAACTCCTTACATGCCTGCCCATGAGCATACACAGCCAACACCGTCGACTCAGTCTGTTCATACTCATAACCGGCAAAATCGGTAGCCGCAGCGACCTCGACATGCTGATTATAATCCATGCCAAACTGGGCATGTGCCCTTGATCGTTCCCGCTGGGCTTCAAGTTCTTTATGAAAGCCATCCATATCCACACTGAGTTGGCGTTCACGGGCCACATCAGCTGTCAGGTCGGGAGGAAATCCATAAGTATCAGCCAAAGTAAACACCACATCGCCAGGAATGACCTGGCCCTGCAGTTGTGCAATTGCCTGTTCCATAACCCGCAAACCCTGATGCAGCGTATGTGCAAAAAGCTCCTCTTCCTGGAGCAGAACGCGCTGGATTTCTGCCTGTCGTTCACGCAGTTCCGGATAGGCTTCGCCCATCAGACGCACCAATTCTGGCACCAGAGCACTAAAGAAGTTGCCCTGAGCACCAAGTTTGTGTCCATGTCTACAGGCACGTCGAATGATACGGCGCAGAACATAGCCTCGCCCCTCGTTGGACGGCAACACTCCATCAGCAACCAGGAAACTGCAGGATCGGATATGATCGGCAATCACCCGCAAAGAAGGTTGTCCCTGATCCAGAACCCCCACAACCGATGCAATGAAGCGAATCAGATCAACAAAAAGATCGATTTCATAATTGGAGTGCACACCCTGCAAAACGGCACTGATGCGCTCAAGCCCCATGCCTGTATCGACTGAAGGAGCCGGAAGCGGATGCAGAACACCGTCTGCGGTACGGTTAAACTGCATGAATACATTGTTCCAGATCTCAATAAAACGATCACCATCTTCATCAGGAGAACCTGGCGGCCCACCGGCAATTTCAGGACCATGATCATAAAAAATTTCTGTACAAGGCCCACAAGGCCCGGTATCACCCATTGCCCAGAAATTATCCGACGCATAGGGCGCACCCTTGTTATCTCCGATACGAATGATGCGATCATGGGGCACACCCATGTCTTCAGCCCAGATCCGGTAGGCCTCATCATCAGAAGCATAAACGGTAATCCACAAGCGCTCTTTGGGAAGATTCAGCCATTCCTGACTGGTAAGAAACTGCCAAGCCAGGCGAATGGCATCATGCTTGAAGTAATCGCCAAAACTGAAATTTCCCAACATTTCAAAAAAGGTGTGATGACGCGCCGTGTAGCCGACATTGTCAAGATCATTGTGCTTGCCACCGGCCCGAACACATTTTTGGGCCGACACAGCACGTTGATAAGATCGTTTCTCCAGACCCAGAAAACAATCCTTGAACTGGTTCATCCCCGCATTGGTAAACAGAAGCGTGGGATCATCACCGGGAACCAGTGAACTCGACACCACCCGCGCATGACCATGCTGGGCAAAAAAACTCAGAAATGCCTCGCGGATTTGGGCACTACTCATCATGATGACATCATTCCCTCATAGGACGTTCTATGATCAGCCCCTACATTTTTAACCCATGCAGAGCTCAGGCATTGTATCGCTCAATGCTTTAGTTTGTCTGAAACAAAAGACTATTATACTGCTTTTTCCAAGCTGTTGCCTCTCAATCGCACTGCTTTCTCTAGGAATATATGTTTGCTGGTGGTTCATAACCAGCAATCAGGTTAAGATTCCAACCGGAGTGATCAACCGCTGAGGAGCTGAGAGTCCATGGACGAAGTCCTGTTTTTGTCTGCACGAGAACTTGCCGAAAAAATCCGCAACCAAAGCTTGAGTTCGGTGCGGGTTACCCAACTGCATATTGAACACATGCAGCGTGTCAATCCGATGCTGAATGCGATTGTCGTTGACCGATATGCCAAGGCACGGGTTCAGGCTCAAGAAGCCGATGCACGTATCGCACAGGCTCATCGTGATGGCACTCTTGATCAACTTCCTCCGCTTCTGGGCGTACCCTGCACAATCAAGGAAAGTTTTGCGGTAGCCGGGATGCCCAATACCGCTGGCAGCATTCATCGCCAGCACCTGATTGCCGACCAGGACGCACCAGCCGTCACTCGGATCAAGGAAGCCGGAGCCATCATCCTTGGACTCAGCAACACCTCAGAACTTTGTATGTGGATGGAATCCTTCAACCCCGTATATGGTCTAACTAACAACGCGTACAGCGAAGAACATACTGCCGGAGGCTCTTCTGGTGGTGAAGGCGCCATTGTCGGCTCGGGCGCTTCTCCTTTTGGACTTGGATCGGACATTGGTGGCTCCATCCGCATGCCGGCCATGTTTAATGGCGTGTTTGGGCACAAAGGAAGCCCTGGGCTTATTCCAAATGCAGGGCAATATCCCCAGCCAGAAGGCATTGCCCAAGAGATGCTCTCCACCGGTCCGATTTGCCGGCGCGCCAGCGATCTGTCTTTGCTGGTCGGGATTCTTTCCGGACAACCAGCCAAAATGCAGAGTGTTTCTGCGGGTCGGGTTGCCTCCTTACGTGTCCTGCGCCGCCGCCCGGATCCGATGGTTAAAGCCAGCCGGGCGCAAGCAGAAGCTCTGGAACAAGCAACCCTGCTCTTGCAACAAGCCGGGGCGAGCATCGAATATCACGACTGGCCAGAGTTCGGTCAGGCATTTGACATCTGGAGCAACACCCTGAGTTCATCTGGCAGCAAATCATTTGCAGAAATGATGTACGGCAACCGCAACCTCCGCCCCGCCTTGCAAGCACTGACCCGCTTGGGTCGTGAGCACGCTCCCCATACCCTGCCGCTCATCATGCTTAGCATTCTTGAACATATCCCGGACCTGATGCCTGGACGACGGGAACGTCTTCTGGTCACAGGTCAGACCTTACGTCAAAACATCATAAACGCCCTTGGCGATGACGGCATCCTGCTTGACCTTTCTTACCCAACACAGGCCCCACGCCATTACCGATCCATGCTGCCTCCCTGGGGATTTCCCCGCTCTGCTATCTACAATGCCTTGCGCCTGCCCAGCACCCAGGTACCCATGGGCGTCCGTTCCGGCCTTCCCACAGGCATCCAGATTGTTGCAGCACCCCAGCAAGATGTATTGACCCTAAGTGCAGCCCTATTTCTGGAAGAGCATAGCGGTGGCTGGACTCCCCCCTGGAATGTCGGCTAGTCCTCCGTTGGTCTGATGACGTTCATGACGGCATGTGCCGTCATACGCCTGTCATCGTTTGTTAGTTTACTTGGTGAACCGACAAACAAATTGATAAGGAGTATCGGTCATGGAATGTCAAGAATGGCTGGAAGACTGGGAAGAGGATCAGGAACATGATGCGGTTCTTGCCACTGGGATAAGTGTTGATGAAAGTGATGACGGCGTCGGACATCTGATCTGA
>JAJZUM010000090.1:0-3468 GCA_021848605.1 Pseudomonadota bacterium
GAACACCACTTCGGGCGGGAGTACTCCGTTGTCAGTGCAAATCACGCCCGATGGCAATATCGTAACGGACTTAAATCATGACTGTGCGCCTGTGGATGCAAAGACCTTGATCAACACCAAGGGTGTTCAAGAGATTCCGATTGGGGTGGTGGCGAATATCCTTTCTGAAGGCACAGCGCATTACCTGACACCAATTATGTTGTTTCCGGTCGATGCTCGCTTGCCGGCTGCGCTGCAGGGGGTTTTGGTCGGTGCGGACAACAGCGTTTCTGCGGTACGCTTAAGGCTTGATGTCAGTTCTTATCAATACCAGATGTTTGGGAATAGTACCAGTAATGGACAGCCCTTACCGGATGGGCCTGCGAATCCGGCAAGCTGGTTCAATTTGCCACAGCTTTATAAGTTGTCTTCACAAAATAGCTCAGGGACTTCGAGTTCAACAAATACAAACCTGGTCGGTGTAACCGGCACTCTTAGTTCAGCGCTTGAGGTATGCAATTAATCATTGGGCCTTAAAAACTTTTGAGCAGAAGTTGGAAGATCACGGAACTGTCATCTACACTCCTTAGCAACAGTTTACACAGATGTGTAAGTGCATAACAAACAGTTGCGATGCGGAGGGCAGGCAATGCATGTTGATTGGAAAGTGGTCGGTGGTGTAACCCTTTCGATTTTGTTGACAGGATGTGGGAGTAGTAATAATTCTCAGACGTCCAGTTTGGTGAATACGTTGCCTTCAGGTACTTTGGCCAAGGCAATGAGTGGGGCATACTCACCATCAAATGTGGATCCATCCAAACCCACACCTGCTGTTGCGTGCAATAGTACGGATGCTTTTTGTGTCATGACCCCCGGTGCAGTGCCCTTTGCATATTTGCAACAGTTCCAGGTTGGAGCTAATAAGCAAGTCGGGTTGAACAGCACGGTAAGTACAACCAGCAATCCTACACTCATTCCATTATCTGGCTGTGATGTTACCGTGTACCGGATTGAATACAATACGACCTACCCAACAAAGAAAGGTATGGCGACTGCCCAGCCCTCAGCGGCAATTTTCGTCCCAAGCGGAACGGCTGCAAACTGCAGTGGCTCACGGCCGATTGTTGAGTATGCACATGGCACAGCGGTTTCTAAATATTATGATCAGGCTCTGAACCTAGAAGCGCAGGCACAAATGGCTCAAAATGGTCAGGCCACGAATGATGCGTTTGGCGAGTCACTGCTTGAGGCTAGTACTTTGGCTTCTCAAGGATATATCGTTGTAGCGCCAAATTATGTTGGTTACAACACCGATACAGCTACGTATCATCCGTATATCAATGCGAGTGCTGAATCAACGGACATGCTGAGCGCATTGGCTGCGGCACGACAGGCAATCAGTGTAATTTCTAAGACAGCCAAGTTTAACGATGGATCCACTAATCCAAATCAAGGCATTGCTGATGATGGCAAGCTCTTTATTACGGGCTATTCTGAGGGTGGTTTTGTTGCCATGGCGACCATGCGGGCACTTCAGAATGCAGGTACACCCGCAACCGCGGGTGCAGCGCTTTCTGGTCCTTATGCTACAGAAGCCTTTGGCGATACCGTGTTTAATGGAGCTGTAGGTGCTGGTTCGACTATTTTTGCATCCATGATGCTGGAGTCTTATGAAAACCTGCCTCAAAATGCCTTGCCGGGTAGTGTTTTGGATAGTCATTATCAAGGCTATGCCGATGCCTTCTTCCCTGCACCGGTAACGTATGCCCTGATAACTGCGACAGATCCCCTAAACCCAAGCCCATTTCTGGCATCTCCTCAGTTTACTGAAACGCCTTCGGCTACAAGTCCAGTTCCCAAATTTGCACTCTTTGAAGGCGGTGTTCAGAACTCGGATGGTGGTACACAGAACTCTAATCTGCAAGCGCTGAATGCTTTTCAAAGTACGCTCTCTGGTGGACCAAGTCCGTTTCTGGCTGGTCTTGGTTTGAGCAATCCAGTACAGAGTGCAACTACACCCCTGAGTTATCAACCTTATTTTTTGGTTAGTGATTCAGAACGTGCTAACTACATTCAAGATGAAATGGCTAATCCTGATGGAGCTGGTGCTAGTGTCACCAGTTATGATCAAAGCAATAACATGACCAAGGTTGGTTTTGGTGGTATTACCGGTCTGGCTTCATTTACCGATAGTGTGCTGACTAATCCCACTCAGCTGGCGAATTATTTTACTTCTGCCAATCTTGAGCCAGCAGCCAACCCAATGGATCCATTGCGTTATCAATTGAAGGCCAATGATCTTCGCGATTATGTACCTAAAATGCCTTTACTGATGTGTGGTGGTGCTGGCGATCCCACTGTGTTCTTCTTGCAAAACTCAGTTCTAACTTTTGGTAAAATGGGACAGGCTCAAGCTGCACCGATTAATCCTCTTTCGCAGACGGTTGCCTTGAATGATCTGGGAAATCCTGAAGCAGATATCCCAACCTATGAAGCGAATCAAGCTCTCTCCCAAACACAATCGGCGGCCGGCTCATTTCAAGAACTTAACCAGGACGGGCACTATTCAAGCTTAGCTTCAAACTGGAGTACTCTGCGTCAACAATACTTCAACGATTTGAAGCCTATTTTTGATAGTGCCTATGCGTCAACTCCTGATAAATTTTTTGGCAAGCAGCTGATTACGGATCTTGAATACGAGCGCGTGGATAGTGCTTTGCGAAGCAGTTCAAGTAGTAACACATATAGTACCAACTCTGCAACACCTGAACTAGCATCCTACTATGGAGCCAATCAACCGAGTACAGATACATTGGCTCTGGAATTGGCCAATTTTATGGGGCATACGCCTTCAGCTTTATTTGGTACTAGTCCTTTGACGGATTGCGGTCAAATTGCCAATACCTTCAATCAGATGGGCTCTGCACTTGTTGCTGCCAAGCAAACAACTCTGGGTCAGGAGCTGCAGTTGGCGGCTTTATTTGCCAATCCAACGGCATCATCAAACTCTGAAACACTTGGATGTGCTGTCATTGCCAAGGCGGCAAGTGTGATTGAGAATGATGCTGTGCTTAAAGGCTTGGGTACCAGCAATCCTTTTGCTGACACAACAGATGCATTCCTGCCTGGCACAACAACACCAAATCCATTCATGTTAGCCGTTGCGGGTATTGAAGTTGGTGCAGTAGAAGGAGCTCAGACGGGCGCCCGAGGTATCAATGGCACAATGACCAATACGTCAACCAAAATGTATCTGGATGTCTCTGATACCCAGTTTGGTAGTGGAGCCATCGATGCCACCATGGTTTTGGGTTCAGGGATTGGTGCATCGAATGGGTTGGCAGCTACGATCAATGGGCTTGTTCAGGTAAATGCTCAAATAGGTACCTTGTTGCAGTCTACCAGTCTTGTTTCAGAGACTTATACAAATGGTTCCAATACGGTCAAAAATGCAACACTTCAAGCTGCTTTGACGAATAACGTCAGCCT
>JAJZUM010000090.1:3478-10969 GCA_021848605.1 Pseudomonadota bacterium
GACAGGCAATTGCTTACGAACAGGCAGGTGGTTACGCTGATCTCGGCTCAACATTTAAGTCGGACTGGACCAGCGCACAAGGTTCATACTTCCTTGCGGCGCCGACATACGCACACGTATTAGCTGGTAGTGGCGCTAAATTGGGGGTTCAGGCAATTCTGCCCAATGTGCATGGAACCTTTGAACCTCCGTACTGTTTGGCGATGGCAAAACAATGGTTCAGTACCTATGGCGGACAGTAAACGCTTGCAGGATGATCTGTTGAGTTGTTGAATACAGAACCCCTCTTCGGAGGGGTTTTTTGTAAGTAATTCTCATCAAGCTATAACGCTTCAATATTTTAAAATTTAATGTCCCATCATATAGATAATCAATCAAGTCGTTTGCTGATGTACTTAAGTGGTGAACCTGTAGCGTTGGTTTTCTTTTTTGAATCATTGTTTTTTAAATTGTTCTCACTAGTCTGAGGCTATTAGGGTTTTTCTTTGGTAACGGAGCTGATCTTTGATGCCTTCAGTCGACCGCGGGTATCTGCAAGCTATTCATGAGAGTGAGACGTGTTTTCGTTTACTTGTTGAAAGTGTCGAAGACTATGCCATTTATGTACTTGACCCCTCAGGTTATATCCGTAGCTGGAATATTGGGGCAGAACGTATGCAAGGCTACTGTAGTGAGGAAGTGCTTGGATTACATGTTTCCTGTTTATATCCTCCTTCAGAGCATCGTTTTGATCTTGCCATGAAGGATCTGGATTGTGCAGTTGGACATGGACGCCATACATTGGAAGATTGGCGTGTGCGCAAGGATGGCAGCATTTTTCGTGCTTATATTGTGCTGACACCGGTCTATGAAGAACATGGCGGCTTGCGAGGTTTTGCCATAGTTACCCGGGATATTAGTTCCAGAAAACGCATGGAAGAACGGTTTCATCAGCTGGTGCAGGAGGCTCCAAATGCGATGATCATGGTAAACCAGGCTGGAGCCATAACACTGGTCAATCGTTTGGCCGAGATTCTTTTTGGTTATCGAGCCGATGAGTTGCTTGGGTTGCCCATGGAAATTTTGGTTCCTGTCCGTCTTCGTGGAAATCATGCTGGATTGCGTCATGTATTCTTTAGCAAGCCTGAGGCGAGACCGATGGGAGTGGGACGCGATTTACATGGTCTACGTAAGGATGGTAGTGAATTCCCCATTGAAATTGGGCTGAATCCTATTGATAGCGAAGATGGCATGATGGTTCTGGCGGGTATTGTAGATATTACGTCCCGTAAACAGGCACAGATTCAGCTGGAAATGGCTTTGCAAGAAAAGACTACGCTCTTAAATGAGATACATCATCGTGTCAAAAATAATCTTCAGGTCATTATCAGTCTGCTCAATATGCAGTCAAGCTACGTCACTCATGCTGCAACAAGGCATGTTTTGCAGGATAGTCAAGCACGTGTTCGTTCGATGGCATTGATTCATCAATTGCTTTATGAGCGTCATGATTTTTCGAGAATTGATCTTGGTGAATATCTACAGCGGTTCTGTCAGCTGCTTCTGACAAGTTTTGGGTCATTGGTGGCAGATATCGAACTGGTTATCGATGCTGAACAGGACAAAGTATTTATTGAGCTGCAACGGGCCACACCCTGCGGACTACTGCTCAATGAGTTGATGACGAATGCGATCAAGCATGCTTATCCACAGGGAAAAGGTATTGTTCACATTCGATTGAGCCGAGATGAGCAACATGATGCCCACCTGATTATTGCTGATCATGGTGTTGGTATGCCAGATATGCAACGGGAATCTTCTACTCAGTCATTAGGTCTGCAATTGGTTCCCCTACTGGCTGAACAGATGGGGGCTCGTATCGCTGGTTTTGATAATGCACCTGGAGTTCGTTACCAGATCGATTTTCCGGTCATGGCGATGTAAGGGGAAATATCATGGAGGCAGTCAACATTCTTGTCGTGGAAGATGAACGTATTATTGCATTGGATCTCAGCCAACAGTTGCGTGCGTTAGGGTATAACGTCTGTCGGATCGTGCCGAGTGGCCAAATGGCGATTCATGAAGCAGTTCACATAAAGCCTGACCTTGTGCTGATGGATATTCATCTTGAAGGTCCCATGGATGGTATTGAAGCTGCCTATCAGATACACGAACAACTAAGGATTCCAATAATATTCCTAACGGCTTATGCCGAGGATACTACGTTGGAACGGGCAAAAGTGGCGATTCCCTATGGCTATCTGGTCAAGCCGATCGATCCGAAAGAACTGCATGCCATGATTCAGATGGCTATGGTGCGCTATGGGCTCCATAAAGATTCGGAGATTTTCAATGATCGGGTGCAGAAGGCCATGGAATACGCACTTATTCAAGTCTGGGAGTGGAGAACTTCTTCGAGTTCTTTAAAGTTCTATGATTTACTTGGAAAAGCTGATCGACCGCTTCATGCAAATGTCTCTGAATCTTTGAGTGATTTTTGCAAGCGCATTGATCCGCGAGACATTGCTGATGTAAAGCGTGCCTTCAGTCAGGCGCAACGAAATGGTGATGGATTGAATGTGATTTTTCGTTCCCAACATCCTTCCGAGTCGGGTATTCGCTGGATGGAAGCGCACGCCAAAGGTTTTCGAGAGGAGGTTGATGAACATGACACGCGGCTTGTTGGAATTTTACAGGATATTACCAACCGTCGTCTGATTGAGGAGCAGTTGAAGCAGGCCCATACGGTTTTTAACAGTACTTCTGAGGGGATTTTGATTCTTGACAAGGCATTGCGCATTATTTCGGTTAATCCTGCATTTAGCCTAATGACCGGATACAGTCTTGAAGAGGTGCAGCTCTGGGATTCTGTCTTTACTCTTTATAAGGTTTCCCATAGTACTTCATTTTTTGATCAGCTCCATGAAAACCAATCCTCACAGTGGCAAGGTCATGTCCAATATCAGTGTAAAAATGGTTTTATCATGAGTGTGCTGGAAACTATAAATTGTGTTGGTGATCAGGAAGATGAGCTGTACAAATATGTCATGGTTTTTTCAGATATCAGCAGTATTCTTGCTTCTCAGGAGAAGTTGGATTTTCTGGCCAAACATGATCCGCTCACCAGTTTATGTAACCGTCGTCTTTTTATGGATCGTCTTGAACAGCAAATCATTCATGGATTGCGCAATCACTACATGGTGGCTGTGTTGCTTGTCGATCTGGATCATTTTAAATCCATCAATGATACCATGGGTCATGCATTTGGTGATCAACTACTCTGTGAAGTGGCCAAAAGGATGGTGCATAGTGTTCGAAGTTCTGACACGGTGGCACGGCTTGGAGGTGATGAGTTCAGTATCATACTCGCCGATCTTGATGGCGTGAGTCATGCAGAGCACATTGCCAGGAATGTACTTGAACAACTGTCTAAGCCTTTTTCGATAGAACAGCATGTCTGCTATGTTACGGGCAGTATTGGCATTGCAATCGCACCTGATGATGGTCAAAACGTATCAGATCTCCTAAGAAATGCTGATCAGGCGATGTATAGTGCAAAACACAATGGTCGCAACAATTTTTCGTTTTTTGCTCCGTTCATGCAGAAATCAGCTGAGGTACGGAAAGTAATTGCACATGGTTTGCATGAGGCACTGAGCGGAGCGCAGTTTTGGTTGGCCTATCAACCGATCGTTGATCTTCAAACATCGAGGATTATCAAGTTTGAGGCTCTGCTACGCTGGAACCATCCCCTTCATGGTTTAATCCCACCTTCTGCTTTTATTCCGATTGCCGAGGAGTGTGGTCTAATCGACCCAATAAGCGATTTTGTGTTCAATGAAGTTGTTCGGCAATTGAAGGAATGGAGATCTTGGCCGAGCTGCAGTACGTTGCAAGTCGGAATCAATGTTTCGGCACTGCATTTCCGACATCCTGAACGTCATGAACGTTGGCTCGACATACTCCAGACATCGCATATTCCTGGAAACGCACTTGTTCTTGAGATTACCGAAGGGTTGTTACTTGATGAAAGTGTCCAGGTCGCCGATGCACTGCAGCAATATCATCTTCATGGCGTAGAAATTGCCCTGGATGATTTTGGAACAGGGTATTCGGCTTTATCCTATTTAAAAAAATTCAATCTCGATTTTATTAAAATTGATCAGTCTTTTGTTAAAAACATGAACTGTGACCGCCGAGATCAAGCGCTATGTGAAGCCATTATTGTTATGGCGCACAAGTTGGGTCTCAAAGTGATCGCCGAAGGAATCGAAACACGGGAGCAGGTGGATTGTCTTAAACAAGCGGGAAGTGACCTTGGTCAGGGTTTTTACTTCAGCAAGCCAAAGCCAGCTCAGATGTTTGCATCGCTACTGCAAAACAATTTGGTTTTACCGGTTTGTCCCATTGTTGAGGATTAAAATTTTGGCTGTGAATATGGTGTGTTGTTTAGTCAAGAGGATCATGGTTGTCAAACTGAAGCGGATTTTTGCCGCTAATCCCTGCGTAGTGTTTACGAATATTAGGTAGGTCGATATCGATATTTCCTGTGGTTTCAAAAAGGCACATGATGCCGCCTTTCTTTTGTTTAAAGTCGATATACGCCAGAGCAATCGGGACATTGGCGCCATTGGCAATTCGGTAGAAACCAGTCTTCCACTGACGTACACGTCCTCGAGTACCTTCAGGAGGGATGATCACGGTCAGCTTGTCGGCATTTTTGAATGCATCAATGGTCGCTTCAACAAGTTGACCTGGTTGTTGTCGGTTGACAGGAATACCACCAAGCCAGAGCATGACGGGTTTGAATAGGGGAGGGAAGAGGCTTGCTTTGCCCATCCAATGGACGTTGAGCCTTAAGGCAAAACAAAGCATAAGAGTAAATGGAAAATCCCAATTACTGGTATGTGGCGCTGCAACCATGACATATTTGGGTATGCTGGGGCGTATGCTCTCGATGCGCCAGCCAAGAATTTTAAGAATGAAACGGGATAGCCAATGAAAAAGGGTGTTGATGAGTGGTGTTTCGAAAATGGTGCGCGTCATGACAGGCTACTGTGGGGACAATATCTGAATTTTAGTTTAATTCCGGTTTGTGGTACAGGTTTTCAACGGCCAAGGAGCCGTCCGCTGTAACGGACGGGTGTTGAAGGTGCTCAGGATGCTTTGCGCCGAAACCAGGGAATCTGTGTACGGGTCGTACTTTGGTAGGGATTGCCAAAGGTCGATAGGCACTTCAGTGCATCTTCAACAGAATAGGGTTCCGGGATCTGAAAACTGTCAAATCCACAGTGGTGCAAATGGTAACAGATGTCAGGCAGAATATCCCCTACAGCACGCATCTCCCGGGTATAGCCATAACGCTGGCGCAACAGGACTGCCAGAGAAAAGACGCGACCATCGTTGAAATTGGGGATGTGGATCATGATCAGGTTCAGGTTGTTGATCAGCGGTAACAAAGGATGTGGATCATCATCGCCTTGCAGTAGGACCGAATGACCCTGTTGATGCTCCAGATATTCAGTGAGCGTAGGAGGTGTTTCCAATAAATCGGGCTGTATGTGGCCATCCTTAATCAACGTGGGCATAGACGCGCTCCTTGAAGGGTTCAATGCCTATGCGATGATAGGTGTCTAGAAAGGTTTCATGATGCTGCCGGTTATCCAGATAGACCTGCAAGATCTCTTCAATGACGTCCGGGATTTCATCAGCGCCAAAGGAAGGCCCAAGAATTGCTCCAATCTGGGCATTGATCTGAGATTGGCCGCCCAGGGAAATTTGATAGAACTCGCTGCCCTTCTTGTCGACACCCAAGATGCCAATATTGCCAATATGATGATGACCACAGGCATTCATGCAACCCGAAATGTTTAGTGTCAGCGGCCCAAGATCGTAGGCCAGGTCCAGTTCTTCAATACGAACCTGAATCCGGTTGGCAATGGG
Organism: Pseudomonadota bacterium; assembly: GCA_021848605.1. Classification (GTDB taxonomy): domain Bacteria; phylum Pseudomonadota; class Gammaproteobacteria; order Pseudomonadales; family Moraxellaceae; genus JAJXWR01. Next base: position 9,401 of record JAJZUM010000090.1, read on the forward strand.
AATGGACTTGGCATTGGCCAGTGAACAGAAATCACCGCCCGGACAGCAGATAATATCGGTAATGGTACCAATATTGGCGGTTGCCAGTCCGAGTGGTAGCAACTTCTCCCAGAGCTCTAGCAGTTTAGATTGTGGTACATCGGCAAGCACCATGTTTTGTTCGTGGGTGGTGCGGATTTGACCAAAACTGTATCGATCGGCCAGATCAGCCACTGCCAGCATTTGTTCCGAACTGATATCCCCGGGAGAAAGCCCTGGGCGTTTAAGTGAAAGAGTGACGACACGATAGCCGGCTTGTTTGTGTTCATGGGTATTCTGGCGATACCATGATTTGAATCCTTCTGGAACGGTGATTTGTGTCCAGTCGATAGGATGGAGTTTTTGATAGGCTGGATCATGGAAGTGAGCAGATACACGCTCAATTTCTTCATGAGTCAGGGTCAAGGGACCGTCTTTGAGGTCTTGCCAGGCTTCGTGAACCGAAGCAGCAAATGCTTCGGTACCCATTGCCTTGACCAGGATTTTGATACGTGCTTTGTATTTGTTGTCCCGACGTCCAAAACGGTTGTACACCCTCAGGATGGCTTCAAGATAACTAAGCAGATGTTCCGGCTCCAGATCATCGTGGATAAAGGCGCCGATCATCGGAGTACGTCCCAAACCTCCTCCGACCAAAACCTTGAAGCGCAGCGCTCCGGCGGTGTTGCGCCAGATCTGTAGTCCGATATCATGAACAGCAATCGCGGCACGATCTTCAAAGGGATGAGCATTTACCGCAATTTTGAATTTGCGGGGTAGAAAAGAAAACTCTGGGTGGAAGGTTGACCACTGACGGATGATTTCACACCAGGGTCTTGGGTCGGTCACTTCATGAGCAAGCCGACCGGCATAGGGGTCTGTGGTGGTGTTGCGAATACAGTTGCCACTGGTCTGGATGGCATGCATCTGCACCTTGGCTAATTCGGCAAGAATATCAGGTACATCTTCGAGTCTTGGCCAGTTCAACTGCATATTTTGCCGTGTTGAGACATGGCCATAGCCGCGGTCATATTGGCGGGTAATTTGGGCCAGTTGGCGGAGCTGATCGGAACGAAGTTGTCCATAAGGAATGGCAATTCGCAGCATGGGTGCATAGCGCTGAATGTAGAGACCATTCTGTAGACGCAAGGGTCTGAAGGCATCCTCACTCAGTCGTCCATCCAGAAATCTTTGGGTCTGGTCACGAAACTGGGCAACCCGTTCATCAACCAGTGTCTGGTCATAAGTGTCATAAGTGTACATGGCGCATGTTCTACATGGTTCAGAATCAGCAAACGGTGCAGGTCTCTAGATGTCTCAATAGTAGAGCCAACTAGAGACTATCAAGAAAGGCTCATAAATGAAAGTTCAATTTTTCTATATGTTTATTCGAATTAGTGATATTAGCAAGATTGGAAACAGCACGAACGTCAATCATCTAAGTAAATTTTTCCTGAGCCAGCTGTATGGATGTAGTCATATAAGTCCGGAGTCGTTAAGATTGTCAGCGTGCCGTCTTTGTCGGACACAATGCCTTTTAAAGATAACACA
>JAJZUM010000002.1 GCA_021848605.1 Pseudomonadota bacterium
TATTCGAGCGAGTCAGCAGGTAATTGAAACGTATCCATCATGCAATCCATCACGACAATTGTCGTAAATTGTACCGAATTCTTCCAGCCATATCCAGTTAGCATTCCTATGCATCAACGCCCAAAAAGAGTGCCTTGATGCACACAAACACAGCAGAAACCAGAGTGCCGAACAAGAAACCGCCCCAAAAAATAAAATTATTATTCTTATAAATCAGTATATTAAATCAATTTATATTCTATGGCACATGTTTTGCTAATTGTCTCCGGTATTACTTTAGTTTGAATGAGTAACACCAAACCAAGGAGTCCTCTATGAATATCAAACAATTCAGTCGTAGCTTGAAGTCAGCTTTATCCCGACTGGCCATTCCGGCACTTGCTGTACTTGCTGTTTCCTCACATGCGGCACAGCCGCTCAAGATTGGTTATAGCGACTGGCCAGGATGGGTCGCATGGCAAGTCGCTATTGACAAGGGCTGGCTTAAGGAAGCGGGTGTCAATGTTGACTTCGAATGGTTTGACTATTCGGCATCGATGGATGCGCTTTCTGCTGGAAAAATTGATGCGGACCTAATGACGAACGGAGACACTCTGGTTACGGGTGCAGCCGGTGGCAAGAGCATCATGATCATGTTGACCGACTATTCCGATGGTAACGACATGATTGTCGGAAAACCAGGCCTCAACTCCCTCAAAGATCTCAAAGGCAAAAAAGTTGCTGTCGAAGAGGGTTTGGTCGAGCACTTGCTTCTACTCGATGGCCTGAAAAAAATGGGAATGAAAGAATCTGATGTCACTCTGGTCAACGCCAAGACCAATGAGATGCCACAGGTTCTGGCGTCTGGGGACATTGCTGCTGTCGGGGCTTGGCAACCGGTAGCTGGGCAAGCCATGAAGGCACTCCCTGGTTCAAGACCTCTGTTCACTTCTGCACGAGAACCCGGACTGATTTATGACGTCCTTGCGGTTAATCCTGCCAGTGCTGAACAGCATCGCGCTGAATGGCTCAAGGTTTTAAAAGTATGGGATCGGGTCGTGCATTACATTAATGACCCAAAGACACAGCCTGATGCCGTACGAATCATGGCAGCCCGTGTTGGCATTTCTCCGAAAGCCTACCTTCCCCTCCTGCGTGGAACCAAGCTTCTTGATCTGAACGCCGGCAGAAAAATATTCGTCAAGGGACAGGGATTCAACTCCCTCTATGGCTCCTCGAAGGTTGCCGACGACTTCAACGTCGCCAACAACGTTTACAAGACACATCAGGATATTGACAGCTACATTGACCCTTCGTTCATCAACAGCAAGTAACGGATCCATCGTTCTTGGATCCGTTTGGAGCAGATATGAGCACGTTCTTCACAAAACAGTCCGGTATCGGACGCCCTGAATCCGCTAAACGCATTGGACTTGTTCTGGGCTCATTTCTGCTTCCATTACTGATCTGGAGTCTGGTCAGTTACGTACCGTTTGTTTGGCATCCCAAGGTCGACATCACGGACCCCGGCGGAGTGGATTACTTTCAGGTGGACATGCTGGTTGACAGGGCCATGTTCAACCAGGAGGTTTCCAATATGGAGCGAGAATACCAGCCTGTTCCCACTGGAATTCCAGCCAATCCGATTTATCTTCCTACTCCCGGCCAGGTTGCTCGTGCCTTGTTCAATGGGTTCGTTCACCCTCCATTAGATAGTGATATTCCTTCGATGCCGCAAAGCTTATGGCACAGTATTCAGATCATTTTTTGGGGATTTCTGATCTCATCGCTGATCGGTGTACCACTTGGGATTATGTCAGGAACCTACGATACTGTTCGCCGACTGAATGAGCCCTTCATCGAATTTTTTCGTTATCTGCCCGCACCCGCATTTGGTGCGCTGGCTGTTGCCATTTTGGGCATTTATGACGGACCAAAGATTGCCATTATTGTTATTGGAACCTTGTTCCAACAGATTCTGATTATAGCCAATACGACCCGAAAGCTGGATGGAACCATCATTGAAGCGGCACGAACTCTTGGCGCCCGTAACATACAACTTCTGACCAAAGTCGTGATTCCCGGCATTCTTCCAGATTTGTACCGGGATCAGCGTATTCTGCTCGGCTGGGCCTGGACTTATTTAATTGTTGCCGAATTGATTGGCACTAGTTCCGGTATTACCTGGTTCATTACCCAACAGGCCCGCTACCAACACTTTGACAATGTCTATGCCGCCATTATCACCATTGGCCTCATCGGTTTTGGCACAGATGTCTTGCTGGCACGACTGGGTCGAAGACTATTTCCCTGGGATCGCACTCAGGATCAGGACTAAAGCACGGGATCACTTCAACCCTGATTTGATCACCCTATCCCACTTTAACTTGCCGGAGGAAGCATCATGAACCATGCAACAGGGATGACTATCAGCTATCTGGACCAGTCTCCCGAAGTACAAGCACGGTTTGAGCGTATTCGCCAGCGCGATGTCATTCTGGAAGTCCGTCATCTGGGTAAACGCTATCGCTCCAACCAAGGCGAAGTTGAAGCCTTGCGCGATATAAATTTCAGCATTCACCGACGTGAATTCGTCTGCGTGATTGGTCCATCGGGATGCGGAAAATCCACCCTCATTCGCATACTTGCTGGTCTGGACCACCATACCTCAGGTGAGGCACTGCTTGATCAACAACCCATACGGGGTCCAGGACTGGATCGTGGCATGGTGTTTCAGGGATATTCCCTGCTGCCATGGCTAACCGTCAAAAAAAATGTCATGTTTGGACCCCGTATGAAAGGCCAGGGTATTGTCGAAGCTGAACGCGATGCACTGCTCTGGCTGGAACTGGTCGGCCTGGAAAAATTTGCTGATTCCTATCCACATCAATTATCCGGAGGCATGCGTCAGCGCGTTGCCATAGCTCGCGCCTTGGTCAATCAGCCCCGTATTCTGCTGATGGATGAGCCATTTGGCGCCCTGGATGCCCAGACCCGATCACGCATGCAGGCCCATTTGATTGATATCTGGCGCAATATCGATGTCACGGTCCTGTTTATTACCCATGACCTTGATGAAGCCATCTATCTTGCCGATCGCATCCTGGTTCTTTCAGCTCATCCTGGTGAAGTGCAGGAAATCATTGAAGTACCTGTACCAAGACCTCGCAGCCCAGAGCAGTTCAGCACCAGCGCGTTCCGGGCAACGAAAGCGCGTCTGGAAGCCTTGATTCACCCAGCACCGACGGTAGAAAGCGACGATGAAGGCAAAATTTATCCGCACCTGATCCGTCTGACCAATGTTCATGACAATGTGGAGTAAGCCATGAAATGGTCTGATCTTGCCTGGTCTGAAATTCCAGATGTACTTGCTCATTGTGGTCAGGCTGCCCTTTTACCGGTTGGAGCCACCGAACAACATGGCCCTCACCTAGGTACAGGTGTTGACTTCATCATCGCCGAGCAACTCTGTTTCAAAGTAGCCGAGCAAACGGGCGTTCCCGTTCTGCCTGTGGTGCCCTACGGTTGCTCCATCGGCCATAGTCAGCGCTGGCCAGGCACTCTAGGCCTCCAACCTGTTACGCTCATCCAAATGATCAAGGAAATTGGAGATTGGGCATGGCATAGCCATATACGCCGACTTTTTATCATCAATGCCCACGTTACCAATGCGGCCCCTTTGCGATGCGCACTTGAAATGCTACGTGCCGAGCATGATGGCTTTATGGTTACGGTGCTGAACACGGCAACCCTCAGTGAACGTGTTCGTACCTTCCATGCTCAAGACGCCGTGGACTGGCATGCCAATGATGCCGAAACCTCACTGATGATGCATATTGCACCGCAGGCTGTCCGCCCTGAATTATGCATTCATGCCGATGACCCTGACCGTACTACCCACTGTGTCTTTGCCCACCCAGTCAACCGAACCAGTCTGAATGGAGTCACGGGCTACCCAAGCCAGGCTTCGGCTACCAAAGGCGCTGAGTGGTTCGACTGGATGGTCCAGGATCTTGCTCAACTCGTACAAAGAGGTATCTCTGAACATCCCCCCTTAAACAACCCCTATCATACCTTGCCGGAAGGAAACCATCATGAACACTGAATCATCCACCCTCGATCTGCAGCAAAAATTTTCAAGTCAAGGTATCAAATACTGCATTGGAGCCTACGTAGACATTCATGGCATACCTAAAGCCAAGGTTGTACCGATAAGCCATTTGGGTCAGATGGCCAAGGGATCCGAGCGCTATACGGGATACGCTCTGGACGGACTCGGGCAGGCACCCAACGATGATGAATTGACATCCGTGCCTGACCTTGATCGAGCCATTCAGTTGCCATGGGAACCCAAAATTGCCTGGATTCCTGCTGACAACCACTTCAAGGGACAACCGTACGCACTGAATACTCGTGTTGCCCTGAAAAACCAACTCGCTGAAGCCGCCAAACTCGGCTACGGCATGAACCTTGGCATTGAGTGTGAAATCTTCCTGCTCAAACAACAGGAAGATGGACAACTTGGCATCCCAGATCCTGAAGACCTGTTGCACAAGCCTTGCTATGACGTACGTAGTTTTGTGAACAATTTCAGCTGGCTTGACAAGATGGCAACCGCCATCGACAGCCTGGGATGGGACCTTTATTCCTTCGATCACGAGGATGCCAATGGGCAGTTTGAGTTCGATTTCCAGTACGCTGATGCGTTGACAACCTGTGATCGTTTAACTTTTTTTCGATTTATGGCCAAGCACTATGCCCGAGAGGAAGGACTGCTTGCCACCATGATGCCCAAACCATTTGCCAACAGAACCGGCAATGGCGCCCACTTCAACATGTCCCTTTATGATCGGGAAACGGGAAAAAATCTTTTCGCCTGCCATCCCTCTGAGGATCCTAATGGCTTTGGTCTCACCGAACTCGGCTACCATTTCGTTGCTGGCATTCTCAAGCATGGTCGAGCCCTGTGCGCTGTCTTTGCACCCACCGTCAATAGCTACAAACGCCTCGTTCGTCGTGGCGCCATGAGCTACTTTTCCTGGGCTCCCGTCTTCAACTCATATGGCTCAAACAACCGGACCAATTCGGTACGTATCCCAGCCGGTGGTGGACGCTGCGAATCCCGTAATGCCGATGGTGCAGTCAATCCTTATCTGGCTGCAACACTGGTTCTGGCAGCCGGTCTTGATGGGATCAAGGAAGGACTTCATCCCGGCAAACCCAATGAAGATAATCTCTACGAGATCAGTGAACAAGAACGGACAGAGCGCGGCATCCAGTTCCTGCCGCAGACACTTCAGGAAGCAATTGCCGCCTTTGCCGCTGATCCTCTGGTTGAAAAAACTTTGGGGCGTGAACTGCGCGATGAGTTCATTCGCTATAAAACGATGGAATGGGAAGCCTACCATTTATCCGTATCTAAATGGGAGATTGACCGTTATTCCTATATGTTTTAGTGTTTCATGCGAAAGGATAAAGGATCGGACTGGCTGGGTTGTGCTCAATGCATTACCCAGCCAGCACACAGCAGATATTCAGGACACCAGCAGAACCCATGTCAAAGCCAGTCAGCCGAATCAGCATTTCACTCCCACCCGATCTGCTTGACGAACTCGATCATATGGTTTCCCATCGCGGCTATGGCAGCCGCTCCCACGCCATCACGGAGATGATTCACTATCAATTGGCTGAACACAGCCGCGCCATGGGCAATGAGGTCATGGCAGGCACCCTCACTCTGCTTTACAACCGAGCCAAACGTGGACTGCAAGGTAAACTGGCCGACCTGCAATACCAATATGTCGCCGAAGTGATCAGTTCACTGCATGTCCACTTGACCGAAGATCATATGCTGGAAGTACTGTTGGTACAGGGACCCGCCAACCAACTACAATCCATCGCGCATCAAATGATCTCACTCAGCGGCGTGATTACGGGGCATTTACAACTGTTGCGTGCCGCCATTCCCCCCCTGCACAATCCTGACGAACCGATTCCCTGAAACATGCCAAGAACGATAGCGTCATTTCAGACAGGATGTCTGTGGACGGCCTGATGTTGATCTGCCAAACACGGCAAGTCCAGTAGCATAATTTGCTTTCGATCAATATGAAGAGTATGAGGTCCTAAAAAACATCCCCAGGTATACGCACCCACCCTTCCATCAGTACACGCGCACTACGACTCATGATCGCTTTCGTTACCTTCCATTCCCCATTGACCTCAGCAGCCTCAGCACCGACACGCAGTGTACCTGAGGGGTGTCCAAAACGCACCGAACTCCGTTCACCTCCCCCTGCTGCCAAATTGACCAGTGTCCCCGGAATGGCTGCAGCTGTGCCAATAGCCACTGCTGCCGTACCCATCATGGCATGGTGCAATTTGCCCATGGACAAGGCCCTGACCAACACATCAATATCGCTAGCCAGCACCTTCTGCCCACTGGATGCCACAAAATCTGAAGGTGGTGCTACAAAAGCCACTTTAGGGGTATGTTGACGTCGAGCGGCCTCATCGAGATGCTTGATCAGACCCATGCGCAAGGCTGCATGCGCCCGTATGGTCTCAAACATGACCAGTGCTTTGGGGTCGCTGTTGATGTCATCCTGCAGTTCTGTTCCGGTATAACCAATGGCCTCAGCATGAACAAAAACCGTGGGTATACCCGCATTGATCATTGTCGCCTTAAGTGTACCTATTCCCGGGACTTCCAGATCATCAACTCGATGGCCTGTCGGAAACATGGCTCCGCCGCCACCCTCTTCATCCGCAGCAGGATCCATGAACTCCAGAATGACTTCCGCCGCAGGAAATGTCACACCATCCAGTTCAAAATCACCTGTTTCCTGAACCTGCCCTTGCACCATCGGCACATGAGCGATAATGGTTTTACCAATATTGGCCTGCCAGATCCGGATGGTCGCCGTACCATCGTGGGGAATACGATGAGCATCAATCAGGCCTTTGCTGATAGCAAAGGGGCCTACGGCCGCAGAAAGGTTGCCACAGTTTCCACTACAGTCCACAAAGGCCTTATCAATGGCAACCTGACCAAACAGATAATCAACATCATGATCCGGCCGGTTACTGCGGGCGACAATTACCGTTTTGCTGGTACTGGAGGTCGCTCCTCCCATGCCGTCTATTTGCTTGCCATAAATGTCCGGACTACCGATGACGCGCAGTAACACAGCGTCTCGCGCCGGCCCTGGGTCTTGTGCGGTCTGAGGTAGATCATTAAGACAAAAGAATACGCCTTTACTGGTGCCTCCACGCATATAGGTGGCAGGAATCCGGATTTGGGGTGCATGTACCATCAGTATCCTCCAGGTTATTACACTCAGGCTACGCTGGCCGACTCAAGAAAATCCTTAGCAAAGCGTTGTAAAACGCCCCCAGCTTCATAAATCGATACTTCTTCAGCCGTATCCAGCCTACAGGTAACAGGCAGCTCAACAAGTTTGCCATGACGACGATGTATGACCAGGGTCAGAGTTGCCCGAGGCGTTCTGGCACCAACCACATCGAAGGTTTCCGAGCCGTCGAGCCCAAGAGTCCTGCGATTCGTTCCTGCCAAAAACTCCAAGGGTAGGACCCCCATGCCGATCAGGTTCGTGCGATGTATGCGCTCAAAACCTTCAGCCACAATAGCTTCGACGCCGGCCAGACGTACGCCTTTGGCGGCCCAGTCTCGAGAAGATCCCTGACCATAATCAGCGCCTGCAATAATGATCAGCGGTTGCTTGCGCTCCATATACGTTTCAATCGCTTCCCACATACGGGTGATATGACCCTCTGGCTCGATACGAGCCAGCGAGCCCTGAATGACCTGGCCCGATGCATCCAGCACCATCTCGTTGAGGAGCTTGGGATTGGCAAAAGTGGCCCGCTGCGCCGTTAAGTGATCACCACGATGGGTTGCATAGGAATTATAATCTTCTTCTGGCAAACCCATCATAGCCAGATACTCACCTGCCGCTGAATCAGCCAGGATGGCGTTAGAAGGGGACAAATGATCCGTGGTGATATTATCACCCAGTATAGCAAGAGGACGCATACCTTTCAGGGTACGTTCTCCCGCCAATGCACCCTCCCAATAAGGAGGTCGACGTATATAGGTACTTTGCGGCCGCCACGAATATAGAGGACTTACTGATTGCACTGTACTATCCCTATGTTCAAACATGGGAATGTAGACCTGCTTGAACTGATCCGGCTTTACTGCAGCCTGGACCACCGCATCAATCTCTTCATCACTGGGCCAGATATCTTTCAGACGAATGTCCTGACCCTCGAAGTGCCCCAGTACATCCTTCTCAATATCAAAGCGCACAGTACCGGCAATGGCATAGGCTACGACCAGAGGCGGGGAAGCCAGGAATGCCTGTTTGGCATAAGGATGGATCCGGCCATCAAAGTTTCGGTTACCGGACAATACCGCCGTCGTGTAAAGATTTCGCTCGATAATTTCTTGCTGAATCGCAGGATTCAGTGCCCCCGACATACCGTTACAGGTCGTGCAGGCAAAGGCAACAATACCAAAACCGAGTTGTTCCAACTCTGATTTCAGGCCAGCCGCTTCAAGATACAAGGCAACCGTTTTCGATCCTGGAGCCAGTGAAGTTTTTACCCAAGGTTTGCGGGTTAAACCAACACGGTTGGCATTTCTTGCAAGCAGGGCAGCAGCGATAACGTTGCGTGGATTACTGGTATTGGTACAACTGGTAATCGCAGCAATAATCACGGCTCCATCCGGCATTTGACCCGGCACTTCTTGCCAGGGCGCAGCGATACCTCGGGTTGCCAACTCCGAAGTAGGCAGCCGCTTGTGCGGATTGGATGGTCCAGCCATATTACGTACAACGCTGGACAAATCAAATTCGAGCACGCGTTCATAATCGGCTCGCTGCAGGGTATCCGCCCATAAACCAGCTTGCTTGGCATAGATTTCCACCAAACGCACCTGCTCATCTTCACGACCTGTCAAGCGCAAATAATCCAGGGTCTGCTGATCAATGAAAAACATCGCTGCAGTAGCACCATACTCGGGCGCCATATTAGAGATTGAGGCACGATCCCCCAGAGTCAGAGATGCTGCTCCAGGTCCATAAAACTCAAGATAAGCGCCGACCACTTTACGCTGACGCAAATACTCAGTCAGCGCCAGAACCACGTCAGTAGCCGTTATTCCAGGCTGTGGCTTACCCTGCAGCTGAACGCCGATGATTTCAGGTAAACGCATCCATGAGGCACGACCTAACATCACATTTTCAGCTTCCAGCCCCCCAACACCAACGGCGATCACGCCCAAGGCATCTACATGAGGCGTATGACTATCCGTACCGACCAGAGTATCGGGATACGCTACACCTTGATCAACATGAACCACCGGTGACATCCGCTCGAGATTGATCTGATGCATGATGCCATTACCCGGAGGAATCACATCAACATTCTTAAAAGCCAGTTTGGTCCAGTTAATAAAATGAAAGCGATCTTCATTGCGTCGGTCTTCCACCGCCCGGTTCTTGGCAAAGGCATCCGGGTCATAGCCGCCACATTCTACTGCCAAAGAGTGATCAACAATCAGTTGTACCGGAACCACCGGATTAACCTGTGCCGGATCACCACCTTGTTCGGCAATAGCATCACGTAAGCCGGCCAGATCAACTAAGGCCGTCTGCCCTAAAATATCATGGCAAACAACTCGAGCTGGGAACCAGGGAAAATCGCGGTCACGACGACGATCAATGATCTGCCTGAGGCAATCACTCAAAATCTCCGGCTCACAGCGTCGAACCAGGTTCTCTGCATGGACACGGGACGTATAGGGCAAATGATCCCAGGCCCCTGCTTGCAACTCGTTAACAGCGGCACGAGCATCAAAATAATCCCATGCGGTACCTGGAAGGTTTTTGCGGAAGCGACTGTTCATCTTAGTGGCGATCCTTTAACGGAACGAATTTTTGATCCTCAGGACCGGTATAGTTGGCACTGGGACGGATGATTTTACCGTCGATGCGTTGTTCAATGACATGCGCCGACCAGCCACTGGTACGGGCAATAACGAATAACGGCGTAAACATAGCTGTAGGTACCCCCATCATGTGGTAACTGACAGCACTGAACCAGTCCAGATTGGGAAACATTTTTTTCACTTCCCACATCACTGACTCCAGTCGCTCTGCAATATCAAACATTTTCATATTGTGCTGTTCAGCACTGAGTTGGCGAGCGACTTCCTTGATGACCTTATTACGCGGATCACTCACGGTATACACCGGATGGCCAAAGCCAATAACGACCTCCTTGCGACTTACCCGATCACGAATATCAGCCTCAGCCTCTTCTGGATTGTTGTATCTTTTCTGGATCTCAAAGGCCACTTCATTGGCACCACCATGCTTGGGGCCACGCAAAGCTCCAATACCTCCGGCCAATGCTGAGTACATATCCGAGCCAGTACCTGCGACCACGCGGGATGTAAAGGTCGAAGCATTGAACTCATGTTCGGCATACAGGATCAAAGAGGTATGCATCGCACGGATCCAACTCGCACAGGGCTGTTTACCATGCAGGAGATGCAGAAAATGACCACCGATGGAATCATCGTCGGTTTCAACATCGATGCGTTTGCCGTTATGGCTGAAATGGTACCAGTAGAGCAACATGGAACCTAAGGAAGCCATCAGCTTATCGGCGATATCACGAGCCCCTGGGTGATTATGGTCATCTTTTTCCGGAGCAAGGCATCCGAGTACAGAGACACCCGTCCGCATGACATCCATGGGATGGGCCGATGGAGGTAATTGTTCCAAAGCCACCTTAAGCCCTGCAGGCAGACCGCGTAACGACTTGAGTTTCGCCTTGTAGGCCGTCAGTTCAGCGATTGTAGGCAATTTTCCATGCACCAGAAGGTGAGCTATCTCTTCAAACTCACACGTTGTTGCCACGTCCAGAATATCATAACCACGGTAGTGTAGATCGTTACCACTACGACCCACGGTACACAACGCCGTGTTCCCGGCCACGGTACCGGACAAGGCGACTGATTTTTTCGGCTTGGGGAGAACGTTAGGGGTCTCGCTCATATTCACTATCCTCTGCTGGGCTAATATTGACGGTTTGCTATCGTTGCGCTGAATTTACGTGCCTTTGGAAAACAGCTGATCAATCTTGGCTTCATAGGCGTGGTAACCTAAGAACTCATACAGTTCCTGGCGCTGCTGCATGGTATTGAGAACACCTTCTTGTGTGCCATGCTGACGAATTTCCCTGAAGACATGAAGTGCAGCTTTTTGCATGGCTCGCGTTGCTGAAAGTGGGTAGAGAACCATGGCCACACCCTGTTCACCCAACTGCTGGGTCGAATAATAAGGTGTACTGCCAAACTCCGTGATGTTTGCAAGTACAGGAACACGCACAGCGTCACAAACTTGTTTATACATAGTTAAATCGGTCATGGCTTCTGCAAAAATCGCATCGGCCCCAGCCTCCACATAAGCGCAAGCACGGTCGATAACCCCTTGCAAACCTTCCTTCTGCAAAGCATCCGTACGTGCCATCAGTACAAAATCAGCATCTGTTTTGGCATCTACTGCGGCTTTAACCCGATCCACCATTTCATCAACCGCAACAATTTCCTTGTTGGGGCGATGCCCACAACGCTTGAGCGCAACCTGATCTTCAAGATGTACGGCTGCAACCCCTGCCCGTATCATTTCTCGGATAGTACGAGCAATATTGAAAGCTCCCCCCCACCCAGTATCAATATCCACTAACAATGGTGTATCCACCGCCGCCGTAATACGACGGGCATCAATGAGCACATCATCCAGTGAAGTCATACCTAAATCCGGCAACCCATAGGAATAATTAGCAACGCCTGCACCCGACATATAAATAGCGCGATATCCCACCTGAGTGGCCATCATCGCTGCGTAGGCATTTACAGTTCCCATCACCTGCAAGGGCTTTTCTTCGACCAGAGCCCGGCGGAAACGGGCACCTGCTGACAACTGATGACTCATCACTTCACTCCTCAGTTTTGACCTGGCGATACCTGCTCGGCCAGATCTGAAAAATGCTCTTCGATATTGCGACGCGCGGCACCGATATGGCGTTGCATAAGTATTTCGGCCATTTCACCATCGCCAGCCGCTATGGCTTCAATAATGTTATGATGTTCCTGGAAAGCTTTGTGCGGACGACCTTCCGTCACAGAGAATTGATAACGATACAAACGCACGCGGTGGTATAACTCCCCACACAGCATCTGCATCAGCACACCATTGCCCGAACCCTGAACGATGCGATAGTGAAAGTCAAAATCACCTTCGCTTTGAAAATAAGCACGCCCCTCCTGTAACTCGGCCTGCTGCTGGTGCATACGTAGAACTTGTCTCAGACCTTGTACTTGATCCGCGGTCATATGCCGAGCTGCCAGTCGAGCAGCCATACCCTCAAGCTCCTCACGAACCTGATAAATTTCGATCAGTTCAGTCATTGACAGAGAGATTACCCGCACCCCGACATGAGGGATACGCGTAATCAGCTTGCGCCCTTCGAGACGACGCAAAGCCTCACGCAAAGGACCTCGCGATACACCATAACGCGACGCTAAATCAGCCTCAGACATCTTACTGCCTGGCTTCATTTCACCTTTGACGATCGCATCCTGAATAGCAGAAAACACCCGATCCGCTCGGGTTATACCACCACCAGCGTCTTCAGTATCCTGTAAACCAACCACAAGCGCTTCAGACATAAAAGAGGTATTGTCAACAATATTTATGATAAATGAAAATTACAAGATCATTTTCTTGCTGTCAATGGATGTACCCTTAAAATTGTCGACAATATACTCGGAAAGCATGACTTACACCACGGGATTATTTTCGCAACCATGCCGAGATCTTCAGATTGTCCATTAACACACAATATTTCCCCAGATGGATCTGCACCCAACAGTTTCCTCATCATCAGCTGACTCTGTCCCTATTCTTTCGAGTGAATCGATAGGGGGAACGCTTGCAATCTAGTCGTAGACGCTGTGTGTAGCTGCTGGATTCGTTTTGGCATTCAACCAGGCGCGCCAGCCACCATACTCTGAAATATCCTGTGCATCCTGGGTTGCAATCCATTCACACAAAAATCCTTGTATCCAGTCACCTTGCTCAAGTCTGATGGTTCCTATACCAAGAGGGGCCGGAATACCCGTTACAAAATCGCCCCAGGCATGCAGTGGCAACTGCCAGACTTCAACTTCAATTGCGACACCCTGCTGAGCGACTCGCAACAAACCCGGCCTTTGGGGTGGCCCTCCCGCCAAGGCGAAGAGTCGATACTCTGGCAGGGTTCGGGTTGACTGAACCCAGATAGCCCCTCGGTCAACCAACTCATGATTAAGAGCCAGTCCCGTCATATGTGCACCACATACCACGATTTTTTGCATCCGCTCAATCAAATTCATGATTCAGAATCCTTGGTCATGCGCGCCCACTCCGATGCCCAATCGAGGAGATCAGTATCCCGGAATGCAGGCGCAAAGAAAGTAACACCAAATGGCAGACCATCATTTTTGAATCCAGCCGGCATGGCAATTGCGGTATAATCCAGAAGATTCATGAAATTGGTGTAATAACCCAACTCTGTATTTCTTGCCAGCGGCTCAGACTGGACCTCCTCTACCCGAAAAATACGTCCGGCGGTTGGCATCATCATAAGATCAACCTCGGACCAGATACACTCAGCCCGGCGTTTCAATGCCTGGAGCCGATAGAGGGCACGAAACATGTCCGCAGCGGACTGTTCTCCTGCAGTAGCTACAACCTCCCGAATGACCGGAAGGATAGCCTCAGGGTGATCATGTAACAACTGCTGCATGATCAGATAGCGCTCGACGACCCATGGCCCCTGATACAACATAGAGGCCACCTCAAAAAGACAACTGCAGTCCACCTCCTTGATCACGACCTCCGCACTGCCAAGACGGATACAGGCATGTTCATAGAGTCGAGCGTATTCATGGTCTCCAAAAAATTGCAACTGATGCGATAGAGCCACACCGATTCGAAGTGGTTTTTGAAAAGAGGGCAACGGCGCGGGAAGGGTTCGGGCAAAGCTGTCTTGAGGATCAAAATGCACGATCCGATCAAAGACCCACCGTACATCTTCGACATTCTGGGCAAAAAGTGACACACAGTCCAGTGTTCGGCAAGCAGGTACGACACCTCGGGTAGAAATCAAACCCCGACTAGGTTTCAGTCCTACCAGATTATTGAATGCTGCCGGGATACGTCCTGAACCGGCGGTATCCGTACCCAGACTAAAACTGACCCATTGGCTGGCAACAGATACCGCCGAACCCGAACTGGAACCACCGGCAATATAATCCGGATTAAAGAAATTGCGACAAACTCCATACGGTGAACGCGTACCATTCAGGCCGGTAGCAAACTGATCCAGATTTGTCTTACCAATGGGAATAGCACCAAGCTTCACCAGGTGTTCCACAACCACAGCATTGCACTCTGGCCTATAGGCATAGGCAGGACAGGCCGCCGTCGTCTCCAACCCTTGCACATCAATATTGTCCTTGATCGCAAAAGGAATACCGTAAAGCGGCAACTGATCCGGCGAGGCCTTTTCCAGTTGATACGCCATAGCCATCAACTGCTCTGCAGAAAACCGACTGATCCAAACTCCTGCCCGATCCTCACGTTCCATTCGCCCTAGCAATTCATGTATCACCCTGGATGGCCTCATACCTTGGGCATATGCCCTCCTTAGGCTTTGTATGTCCATGGTTTCAGGAGGCATGGACATCATCTCCAGACTGATCAAGAATCAATAAATCCTGACCGGGTGTAACCGCAGCACCTGGCTCGGTCATGATCCGCAGAACCAAACCGTCTGTCGGGGCATGGACCACTAATTCCATTTTCATGGACTCAATCAGCACCAGGGGGTCACCTGACTTCACACGACTTCCAGGCTCAACCAGGATTTTCCATATACTTCCAGGCACATGCGCCTTGATGCGGGATGCTCCATGGGGAAGAATATAGCTGGTATCCTCTGGGTCACTCATTTTTTCAACAAGGTGGCCATCTTGGCCAGCCAAACGCCAACGCTCACGTTCAGCATCAAAGGCCATCTGCTGGCGCTCCTTGAACAAACCGATGGCTTGTTCATGCTCTTTGAGCATGAACAGATATTCGGCAACGCAGAACTCACCCTCCTCAATTCTTAAGGTAAATCGGCCATTCAGAAAATCCCGGCGTAAGCGGAGCAGCTCCGCTTCAGAAACAGGATAAAAACGAATCTGGTCAAAAAAACGCAATAACCAGGGTTTACCCGCCTCAAAATCAGCGGTTGTACGATAGCGGTTCCACATCTGTACCGTACGCCCGACAAACTGATAACCCCCAGGGCCTTCCATGCCGTAAACACACATATAGGCACCACCAATACCCACAGCATTTTCTGGAGTCCAAGTCCGGGCTGGGTTGTATTTGGTGGTAACCAGCCGATGGCGGGGATCGACCGGAGTTGCCACAGGCGCCCCCAGATAAACATCACCAAGACCCATGACCAGATAACGTGCGTCAAAAACAATACGTCTGACTTCATCAATTGAATCCAGACCATTGATTCGCCTTATGAACTCAATGTTGCTCGGACACCAAGGTGCGTCCGATCGCACGGATTTCATGTATTTGTCGATGGCTATTCGCGTTGCAGAGTCATCCCAGGATAGTGGTAACCAGACAGTTCGCGTCGGGACGCAGATCGACTCGGCCTGAGGCAAGACTGCTTCTGCCGCCACCAAAATCTCAAGAAGTTGTTCTCGAGACAAAATCCGGCTATCAAAATGTATCTGTAAAGAGCGTATCCCTGGGGTCAGGTCAAGGATACCCTCAATATTGGCCTGACCTATCCATTCCATCAAAACATGGACTCTCATTCTCAGCACAAGATCAAGAACCAGAGGACCATATTCCACCAAGAGATAGCGATCACCCGCTTGCCGGTACACTACAGCCGGATTCTCGCCCTGCGCCGCTAAAGTTTTAAGCACCGGAGATGTTGGGGCCAACGATTCGGGCAAAGGAAGATCCATGAGACGATCCAGGGAATCTATGGCTTCATCCTGCTGCCTTTCCCGATCATAGGCCGTTTGTGGATCTAAATTTACAAATCGAAGGGTATCACCTGGGCGCAATTGTCCAAGCTTCCACAACTCGGCATGTACCACCACTGCAGGGCAAACAAACCCGCCAAGACTGGGACCATCAGGACCCAAAATTACCGGCATGTCACCTGTAAAATCAACGGCACCAATGGCATAAGCATTATCGTGGATATTTGAGGGGTGCAACCCTGCCTCACCGCCATCGGTTCGTGCCCATACTGGTTTCGGTCCAATCAAACGAACTCCGGTACGACTGGAGTTGTAATGCACCTTCCAGTCTGTTTTGAAAAATAGGTCGATGTCCCCTTCGGTAAAGAAATCCGGGGACCCATGAGGGCCATAGAGCACACCTATTTCCCAATGGTTGACATATCGAGGACGTAACGGTTCGGCCAATCGCCGGTGTTCATGCTGATGCATTTCATGAATATGCAAAACATCCCCAAGACGTAAGGCACGACCAGCATGGCCACCAAATTGCCCAAGGGTGAAGGTTGACGCACTCCCAAGGTACTCAGGAACCTCTATGCCACCCGCCAAGGCCACATAGGTCCTTGACCCATGCTCCTGTATGGAAGCCAGTTTAAGAACACTGCCCGCCGGCACCTTCAGGGATTGCCACATAGGTACCGGAACTGCGTCAAGAGTCGCCTCAATAGCCGCTCCGGTAATCGCGATCACCGTTGATACATGAAAGCGTAGAGTTGGCCCCACCATGGTACATTCCAAGCCGGCATGCCGATCACGATTACCGACCAGACGATTGGCAATCCGAAATGCTAATGTGTCCATCGGGCCGGACGGTGGAACGCCCACATTCCATAAATGCAAGCGACCAGGATAATCCTGAATGGTGGTATGCACACCCCCATCAAGCACCTCGATGGTAGCTGGGCTATAATGAAAATCGCCCAGAAAACGGATTGTTTGCTTCCCGGCGACAAATACGCTGCTGGCCACAATTTGACGTAGATAATCAAGGTTCGTCTCGATTCCCGACAGTCGGGTTTGATTCAGCGCCACCTCTAGACGCTGCAGAGCCTGCTCTCGGGTTGGCGCATGAATAATCAGCTTGGCCAGCATGGGATCGTAATAGGGCGTTACCTCGGAACCCGTTACTACCGCAGTCTCAACCCGAACATGATCGGGAAATACAACCTCAGTCAACATGCCACTGGAAGGTTGAAAATCTTTGGCCGGATCTTCGGCATACAGCCGGACTTGCAGGGAAGCGCCTGAAAGTTTGGGTGAAAGGGAATGCAATTCAGGCAAATCTCCGCATGCGAGACGTACCATCCATTCAACCAGATCAACGCCCGAAACTTCTTCCGTCACCCCATGCTCTACCTGCAGACGGGTATTAACCTCGAGAAAATAAAATTGACCCGTCACCGAGTCGAGCACAAACTCCACAGTACCGGCTGAACGATATGCAACAGCTTCCATGAGTCGGATCGCAGTGTTCTGCAACGCCATTCGCTGTGCATCATCAAGCCCAGGGGCCGGAGTTTCTTCAATAACTTTCTGATTGCGCCGCTGCACCGAACAGTCACGCTCCCCCAGGGCCAGAACTGTTCCTCTGCCATCTCCAAAAACTTGCACCTCAACATGTCGTGCTTCCTGGACGAATTTCTCCAAATAAAGTCCGGATTCCTTGAAATTGGCACAAGCCAGTCGTTCAACGGACCGATACGCTTCAGGAAGATCCTCTTCGCGCCAAATCAGCCGCATTCCTATACCACCACCGCCCGCAGTACTTTTGAGCATAACCGGATAGCCAATAGAACGAGCCACTTCAATAGCTTCATCACTGCTTGATAAGAGGTTGCTGCCCTCCAGCAAGGGAACTTGATATTCCTTTGCCAGCGCTCGGGCGGTGTGTTTCAGACCAAAAGCCCGCATTTGCTCGGGCGTTGGACCAATAAAAACAACGCCGGCCATCTCGCAGGCCTCAGCAAAATCCGGGTGTTCCGAAAGAAATCCATAGCCCGGATGAATAGCCTCAGCACCTGTCTCCAACGCAGCAGCCAGTATTTTTTCAGCACACAAATAACTTTCTGCCGCAGATGCCGGTCCAATACACACCGCCTCGTCAGCAAGTTCAACGTGACGCGCATCCGTATCCGCTTCTGAATAAACCGCCACCGATACAATACCCAGGCGTCGCAATGTCCTGATGATCCGGCAGGCAATGGCACCACGATTGGCAATCAGTACTTTTTTAAACATCCAAACCTCTTGGGCAGGTCGTCCTGCCCGGTTTAAAGTTAGTAGCGGGCCGTCCCGCCTTCGCTTTTAAACACGTTGATCCGGTGTCTGAGGATCCCAAATCATCATTTCTACCGGCGTCGGGTTATAGGCATTACATGGATTGTTGAGCTGTGGACAATTGGAGACCAGCACAATCACATCGACCATGGCCTGCATTTCTACATATTTTCCCGCCTCCGAAATGCCATCCGCAAAACGTAAGCCGCCCTCCGTTGTAACCGGTACATTCATAAAGAAATTGACGTTATGGCCGAGGTCACGTTTACTAAGGGGCGTTTGATGTTCTGCCAAAGCCAACAAAAAACTGTCCCTGCAGTTGTGCATAAACCTTTTCTCGAGAGCATATCGCACCATATTGCTCTCGGCAGAACAGGCTCCGCCGAGAGTATCGTGGCGACCACAGGTATCGGCGACAATCTCGACAAGGACTTCTCCTTCAAGAGAAAGCAGTCTTGAACCAAATCCAAGATAAACATTACCCTGGGCACGGATCGTATCCACGGCACTGTATCGATCATACGGATTCACGGCATTAAAGAACAAGGTATCGACAGCCTGATTACCCTCAAGATCCACAATCCTCAGCACCTGCCCTGCCTTAAGTTCATGAAGCCAATAATCTCCCGCTGAAACAACATGGCGATAGGTCGCTTGGTCTGGATCAAGCTTACTTTCCCGAATGCACAAGCCACTCATAGGAGCCTCCTTAATAAGCATGCTGGCAGAAACACCGCTGTGTGTTCTCCAGACCACGAACATTTTCAGGTCTTGCCCGTCGACACAGGTCATCGGCATCAGGCAACCCGCAGTCCCAAACTTCCAACTGCACAGGTACGGTTCGATAGACCGGGCATGAATCCAGCGGATGAGGCGCGGTAGCCGCCACGACAAGAACATTCATATCGGCACGCAGATCGACAGTCTGTCCAGCCTTGGCATGTTCCGCGTCAAAATACAATTGCCCCAATCCATCCACACTGACCTTGCTGAACAGATTGATGTTGGCGACGAGATCACGCTTACCAAGTCCGTATTTAGCCAACTCGACCAGCAACAGATCACGACCATTGCGATGCCATTGATTACGTTCCTTCTGGTATCCATGTTCGCCATAGCGTTGGATCAACATCGAACCTGTACTGAGACCACAAACTGTGTCATGCCAGCCACAACTGTCAGCAATAATGGACATCAGGGCATGCCCCATATCTGAATAACAGATATGTCCCTGCGTGAGCATGAATGTATGCTGAGCCTTAAGGGTGTCGGGCATGTTATAACGTTCCAGCAGCTGATCTGCGTTGAACAGCAGGACACTGACATTGGCACCATCACCAAGAGCCGTCATACGCAACGCATGACCTCTTCGGATGATCGAAGACCAACTCATACCGCCCTGCATCAACTCCCGCATACAAACCCGTTGCGGGTCATAGTTTGCACTCATAAATACCTCCTTTCTGCATCACCATGCCTTGCATCCGTTGCCACAAAAAAGCTCAGAAGAACATGATTGTTTCTGAGCACAAACAGGTTTTCTGTTAAGCCAACTGAACGCATTGCGCACAACATAAAATGCCGCACCCATATGCTTTGAATAAAAGGAAGGGTTGAGAAATCTGACAATACATGACGATTCAACACAGGCACCCCCGACCGACACATGGAACTCCGCGACCTAAGTCGTTCAGTCTCCCGGGCTTTTATCCCTCCGTGTAACCTCCGGTCAGAAGGTCGGCCACTCTCGGACCAGACGTTCTCATCAGAGAACCGGAACCCTAGTGACCTCTTCTTTACAGGTATATATCTCCTGAAAGCACAACAAGTACAGCAAATTCAATGCCAGAAAAACAACTAATTGATATTGATAAAAAGATTAGATTAAACGCTTCAGTATTGATTGAACCATGCCCTGCATTGGGGCAACAATAAAGCAAGCGCACCAAAAATGTTCAAGCGCCTGTATATTCAGACCACGGGAGACTCATTCATGAATGTGGCAACGAGGAAACAAGGCCATTGGCAGCGTCATCGGAATATTGATGGCGTTAAAACTGGGGAATGAGCTGACAACTTCATAGCTTTGATAACATGTTGCCGATATCCGCACATCGAGAGTGGGGACAGGCATAAGTGGCCACCCCCACTGCCGCACTTTGCCTTTCAACTGAAAAAAACCTTGCGAGTCCGTAACGACGTGTTCCTTGACTCCATCGCGACCCGAGACATCAACGATGGCTCCCGCAATAGGATTTTTAGTCTCTGCATTGATCACTTGGCCTCGTAGATTCGGAATCGCGGTATATGCACATCCGATAAGACATACAACGATGACCACGAACACCTGAACCCTGGCGATGTATTGAAAAACAGAAGACATGCCGTCATCACCAACATAGACCCTGTGTACCAGCATAGACAAAAATCCTCAGAAAATAGCTTTGGGTAGCCTTTTGGGACGACGGCTCGATGATCCACTAGGCACTGAAGTACTTTGCTGCGGATTGCAGAAACTGGATACTGCTTATTCGGCTCTACCTCGTTTTTACCCAGGATGGCCCTCTGCGTGTATGGAAAATGCCATGACATCCACCGCAACGTTCCAAGTCAAGTGCGTATAAAGAACAGCTTTATCAGGGAGCATATAAAAAACGCCTCCAAAAGAAATCGTAGAAGCAATTTCTATGACTTCTTCTGCTTCAGCCTCGACATTGAGCATGGACAAGGGAGTATCTCCAAGAGCGAGATTCTTTTGAGTTAGCCATTCTTGCGTCAATTCATCTGAGCCAAAAGTCCCTTCAGCTTCCTGAGTGGTCTTTTTCGACGTTCGAAACTTGTTTCATCAATGCCTCGTGTCCAGTTTGTACCAGATAATTGCAACACAGGCCATGCCGATGCATCCGAAACCAATGATATTCATAGAAAGCAAAAGTGCGTGATCCATGTCCATGATATTGCTCCTAACTCTGACTCAAGGGGGAACTGTAATTCGTGACAGTCCTTGAAATAGGCTTCCAATCTGTCGAACTCCGGCTGATGACAAGTCTAGAGCGCAAAAGCGGTCATGGCTTGTCCCCGTAGGGCACTGCTAATTCCTGCACCTGCGGCTCCGCCGTATCCGGCAGCGGTTTAATGTATTCGACAACCCCACCGCGACTGACGATCAGTTCTGTTCCCGTTTGTGCGGCTAGTTCACGTGCGCGTTGCGCAGCACGCTGCAATGCCTGCCACGAGCCACGTAGATCCGCATTTTTTGCCTGGTTGATGGTCTTGGTATTCATCGCTCGCTCCAATCCAGTAATGCCGGCGCTTCGCCAGCGTTGTTGTACAGTGCCCAATCATCGACGGTCGGTGCGTAAAGCTGGTGGAAATTATTCAGTCCGGCACCAAAACGACGGCGAATCACTGCTTCCGGAATATCGTGTCCTCCCTGTCGAACCCGTTGCTGTACTCGCTCTACGGCCTCATCAGCATGGTTGAGTTGCAGAAAGATCAGTTCTACCCGATAACCCGATTGCTGCCATCGTCGAATGTGGCGCAAATAGGCACGACCCGCAAGGGTCGTTTCAAAGGCAAAGCTAACACCTGCCTGAAAATACCGTTCCAACTCTGCAAGCATCAAGCGCCCCGCTTGCACCGCCGCCGTCTCGGGTGCAAACGGCGCCAAACCTGCGGCGATCAAATCGGCATTTACAAACACCGGACAAGCCGCCTCGTTGGGCAGGAACTCGCGAGCAAAGGTGGTTTTTCCAGCACCATTAGGGCCGGCAATGATGATGACCCTACGATCTAAATTCATATCCACTTCTCTTCTCGGTTTCAGTTACCCGAAGTACAAATGCCTTGCCATCTTTGAGACCGTCATAGGTCATCTGATCAGCCTGCTCACCAATCAAAATTGTATACTCCAAGGCGCCTCACGCCGGCTTTCCTGCCGCTGCAAATCCAGTTCATCGGTACTGACACGCAGATAAATGCAAGCTACTTTTACGGTTTGATAATTCTGAGGAGCAGTCTATATGGGTTGCATATGCCGTTTCGCTTCAACTTTCTGAGAACTGTAGCTTTCAGATTGAATTCGTGATGAACATCAATGAGCAGCCACTCGCCTTGCTGTGATTTCAATACCTAGCGCCTTCATCACGGCCAACGTCGAGCGTAATGTCGGATTGCCTTCAGTGCTGAATGAGCGGTAGAGCTGCTCCCGAGATAGGCCTGTCTGATTGGCAATCTCCGTCATGCCCTTGGTGCCTGCGACAACACCCATTGCATGCGCGATGAATCCGGCATCATTGGTCTCAAACGCTCCAGCCATGAAATCTGCGATGGCCTGGTCTGAATTTATGTGCTCTGCAGTATCGAAAGTGGTTAGTTTCTTTGTCATGTTCATTCGCTCCGTTCATCAGCAAGGCGCAGCACAGTCCTGATGTCTCGATCCTGTGACTTCTTGTCTCCGCCACAGAGCAGCAAATAGATCATGTCGCTTGAAATACACCCGGTAGTCGGGATCATAGTGAATGCGAAGCTCGCTGCCCCCCCCCTTCCCTAAGGACTCGGTGTCACCAGCATGTCCATAGGCCAGTCGCGCTAGCCGTAACGTAATGGCTGTGGTTGCCCGCTCATCCCAGTTCTAGGCCAACCACTTGCGAAAGGTTTCGGCCTGCTTCAATTCAATCATATGATAACAGTAGTCTACAAACTACACTCAAACAAGGAGGCAGGCCAAAATAGGTATGCATCAATAAGCCGAATCTATACAGCATGGCTCCTATATTCAACAGCAATTCTAATTGGCCATGTGAATTTTGGCTACTCATATGAGCCATCTTTTGGTTTTGGATTGAAACCTCACATTGAGGTGGGTATAATAACCACCATATATAGCAAAGACCTGATCAAGTTGCTTGAGGCTGACAGTTGGACCCTCCGTGGCTCCAAAGGAAGTCATCATGTGTTCATCCATCCGCACAAACCTGGTCATATCACCGTACCTCATCCAAAAAAGGACTTGGGTACTGGATTATCGTACAAGCTACTTATGCAAGCAGGATTGGAGAAGCTGCCATGAAATTTATCATTGCCCTTGAGCCTGGAACAGAATCCACTGCCTGGGGTGTAGCTGTTCCTGATCTACCTGGCTGCTTCTCTGCCGGGGACACGATGGAAGAGGCCATGGAGAATGCTCGCCAGGCCATAGACCAGCATATTGAAATCATGATTGAGGACGGTGTGACCATTCCTTCCGCTCGCTCCCTGTCTGAGATTCAAGCTGATCTAGAATTCTTAGGCTGGATCTGGGCCGTGGTGGATGTCCCTGTTGAGAAATACCTGGGGCCTGCTGAAAAAATCAACATCACGGTTCCGCGCTTAGTTCTTGCACGCATTGACGAATATGCGAAGTCGCATGGTATGAGTCGCAGTGGCTTTCTGGTTGAGGCTGCGCGAGCCGCAATGCATCAATGATCCGCCGGTTGTGTCACTGGCGTTGAAAGGAACTGCTCATGTTGTACTCTGTTTATTGCTTAATGCGATCGATGCCTAAACGATGTGTAATCTCCTTGGATGCTTACCCTCATGGTTGCTGACGCATATAAAGAGCTTCCCTGATGAGCAGCTCAGCTTTGCCCAATCGGCCCAGCTTTCGATAGAGCCATGCCAAATTGTTAAAAACCCAGCATTAGCTGGGTGTTATCAACAAAACTTTACACTTATAGTCCTAGGTGAACCTCAAAACGGTATATCGTCATCCATGTCCACCATGGGGGGCATTGCAGCGGGTGCCGGGCGGGCTTGTTGAGGTGCCGAACCACGTGCTGCCGGTCGTGCAACGGGGGTTCCTTCCTCCGGGAATGATCCAAAACCGGAACCATCACCTTCATAAGAGGGCATAGCCGAGTCAAAACCTCCCGACTGGCCTCCCTTGCTGTCGAGCATCTGCATGCTTTGGGCACGAATTTCAGTGGAATAGCGATCCTGCCCTGTCTGTTTGTCCTGCCACTTTCGGGTCGTCAGTGAGCCTTCCACAAAGACTTTACTGCCTTTTTTCAGATATTCGCCAACAATTTCAGCCAATTTTCCAAAAAACACCACTCGGTGCCATTCGGTATGCTCCACGGCCTGACCTGTATTCTTGTCTTTCCACGACTCACTGGTCGCCAGGGTAATGTTGGCTGTAGCAATACCCGATGGCAAATAACGTACTTCTGGATCACGCCCCAGATTTCCAATCAGAATAACCTTGTTGACACCGCGCATGCTCTTGGTCCTTTTGTCTTACCCAAGATGCTATTCTAGGCAGCTTGGCTGAAACTGGCTAGGGCTATTCTACTAACTTCCCACAAAGGCAGTAACCGGTAAGCCTTGCAGAGATTCCGGTTTGAAGCTCTGTGCATCAGCTTTCATGTAAGCCCGATTCTGCTCTGCGTCATACAAAGTTTCCACAACCCCGGATACTTGGCCTACTTCAAGAAGGATCTTACTGATCTCCTCAGGGTTTTGAGCCGAAAAATGCAGGATATAACTTCGCAGAGGCCGAATTTCGCGCATGGTCGCTAGGATGACAAACCAGACCAGAAGCGGCAAGATCGCCAAAGCAATAACCTCTGCAGTAGAAATATGATGTACGAGTAAAAAGCCGCCCAACATTCCACCTACGGCTGGCCCCAGAAACTGGAAGGTCGAGAAGATACCCATGGCCGAGCCTCGAGCACCTGCAGGTGCCAGTTTGCTGACGACCGAAGGCAAGAGCGCCTCAAGCAAATTAAAGGCAAGGAAATACAGAAAAAGACCAACAACCAAGGGCCACAGTCCCTGATGTATGCCCCCTGCAATACCGAGTCCCGTCATCATGACCAATACAGCAACGGCCATCATGGAGCGCAGATAAAACTTCTTTTCTGCAATAATGATAAAAGGCACGCTACCAACAAAGCCGAGCAGCATGACGGGTAAGTACACCCAGGCATGATGCGCCAAAGGCAGGTGCCCCTGCTGAACCAGGAGAAGAGGCATAACCATCCATACCGAAGCCATCACGGCATGCATGAACAGGACGCCAATATTGATACGCAACAGGTGTGGCTGAAATAATAAGCTGCCAAAGGATGACCGGTTCGGCGCTTTATAAATCGTATGAACTTGCGGAGAAGGCACAAAAACCGCACATATCAGTGCACCAAGCACCGCCAACAGAGCGGTCGTCCAGAACACAGCAGCCAACCCTCCCCAGCCCGCCAGAATTGGGCTGACAATAAATGCGACCGAGAAGGAAAGACCAATGGTCATACCAATGACCGCCATGGCCTTGGTACGATGTTCATCACGAGTCAAATCTGCGACCAGCGCCATGGCTACTGCCGAAATGGCACCAGCACCTTGTAGGGCCCGCCCCAGAATGACCCCATGAATACTGTGCGACAGGGCTGATACTGCAGCACCAGCGGCAAAAATGAGCATCCCTGAAATAATCAATGGTTTTCTTGGAACGCGATCCGAGAGTATCCCGAGAGGAATCTGCAGGATTGACTGCATTAGGCCATATATACCAATCGCCATGCCAACAAGTTCAGGTGTTGAACCCTGTAGTTGCCTTCCATAGAGGGCAATAACCGGCATGATCAGAAATAACCCCATCATTCGACTGGCAAAAACACCTGCCAGTGCAAAAACCGAACGTACTTCCCTTGCCGTCAGACCATTCATCACATTGCACCCACTTACCTTGGGGTTGAGATTGTACCGCATGTTTGCGTGATCTCATCAAACTCTTAACACAGATTCACGAAGCTGGCTGAATCGCCTAGAATGTCCCTTCCATCCTGGAGTCAGATATGGACTTTATTCGCATACGGGGTGCACGCACCCACAATCTGAAAAATATCGACCTTGATCTGCCCCGAGATCAGTTGATTGTCCTGACGGGTCTGTCAGGCTCTGGGAAAAGTTCACTGGCTTTTGACACACTCTACGCCGAGGGACAACGACGCTATGTTGAGTCATTGTCTGCATATGCCCGACAATTTCTTTCGCTGATGGAAAAACCGGATGTAGATCATATTGAAGGATTATCTCCAGCTATTTCTATCGAACAAAAATCAACTTCACACAACCCTCGCTCCACGGTCGGCACCATTACCGAGATTCACGACTATCTGCGACTACTGTTTGCACGCACGGGAACGGCGCATTGTCCGGATCATGATACGCCTCTGATTGCGCAGACCGTAAGTCAGATGACTGATCAGATTCTTGGCTTACCCCAAGAACAGGCGTTCATGTTGCTGGCTCCCGTCATAAGGGACCGTAAAGGAGAACATGCCCATCTCTTTGAACAGCTTCGAGCCCAAGGTTTTGTGCGGGTACGTATCAATGGCCTGGTTGTCGATCTCGATGATGTCCCTCAACTCGATAAACAAAAAAAACACCGCATTGAAGTCGTGGTCGACCGCTTTAAGATTCGTGCCGAGCAACGTACCCGAATTGCCGAATCCCTTGAAACCGCTTTGCGTGTCGCCGAAGGCCTGGCTATTGTGGCACCCTGGAACGAGTCGGGTGAAGAAATCCTCTTTTCTTCTCGTTATGCCTGTCCCCACTGCGGTTATGCGCTGCTTGAACTGGAACCACGCCTTTTTTCTTTCAATAATCCAGCAGGGGCCTGTCCAACCTGTGATGGTCTTGGTGTGCGCCAGTTCTTTGATGAAAGCAAAATTGCCCAGCCTGATCTTGGCCTTAAGGACGGAGCCCTGGCACAATGGGGTCCGCAAAACAGCTATTACTACGGACTATTGTCCAGCGTTTGTCAGCATTATCATATCGACATGTCTATACCTTTCGGGCAGTTGCCCAGAAAGGTTCAGACGCTGATTCTGCATGGTTCAAACCAGGAAGTGATTGAATTCCGACTCATGAATGATCGTGGGACGACTCTTGTCAAAAAACAACCATTTGAAGGAGTCCTACCGAATCTGGAACGACGTTTCCGCGATACAGAATCCCCTCAAGTACGCGAAGAACTTAGTCGCTGGATGAGTCACGCCCAGTGTTCCGAGTGTAAAGGCACCCGCCTTCGCCGTGAAGCTCGTCATGTACGCATTGGGGATCTGAATCTGCCATCGTTGAATGAGCTTCCTATTGATGCCGCTCTGGAACGGATTAACCGTATTCAGCTTACCGGACAGAAAGGCGAAATTGCCGAAAAGATACTCAAGGAAATCCGGGAACGCCTGCAATTCCTGAATAATGTTGGCCTCAACTATCTGAACCTGTCCCGTTCCGCAGACACACTTTCCGGCGGAGAAGCGCAACGCATTCGTCTGGCCTCTCAGATAGGTGCCGGGCTGATGGGCGTTATGTATGTACTCGATGAGCCGAGTATTGGCCTGCATCAACGCGACAATGAACGTTTACTGACGACGCTACGGCATTTGCGTGATTTGGGCAATACCGTTATTGTGGTTGAACATGATGAGGATGCCATCCGTCAGGCTGACTTTATCGTAGACATGGGACCAGGCGCAGGGATTCACGGTGGCCACGTTGTGGCCGCTGGCACACTGGCCAAAATTACCGCCGTAGCTGATTCCCTGACCGGACAATATCTGCAGGGTAGCCGCCGTATCGAATGCCCCCAAGCACGTACACCGATACAACGGGACAAGGTCCTGCGAATCATCAACGCTCGTGGACATAATCTGCAACAAGTCTCGGTGGATATTCCGCTTGGACTTTTGACCTGCGTCACAGGAGTTTCTGGCTCAGGGAAATCCACCCTCATGAACCGGACGCTGTATCCGCATGTAGCACGTTACTTCTATGGCTCCTCGACCGTTGATCCTGAACCCTGCGATCGTATTGAAGGTATAGAGCATCTGGATAAAATCATTGATATTGACCAGAGTCCGATAGGACGAACACCCCGTTCAAACCCAGCCACGTACACCGGTGTTCTGACACTGATTCGCGAACTTTTTGCAGCCACTCCCGAGGCTCGATCACGCGGATATACTCCGGGACGATTCTCCTTTAATGTTGCGGGTGGACGCTGTGAAGCCTGTCAGGGTGATGGCGTGATCAGGGTCGCCATGCATTTTCTTGCCGACATGTATGTACCTTGTGATGTCTGTCATGGCTTGCGTTACGAACGGGAAACTCTCGAGGTACGCTACAAGGCTAAGAATATTGCCGACGTTCTGGCCATGACCGTCGAAGAGGCTTTTTCATTTTTCGAAGCCATCCCGGCGCTGAAACGCAAACTTCAGACCCTGATCGATGTTGGTCTATCCTATCTCAGCCTGGGACAATCCGCGACTACCCTGTCAGGGGGGGAGGCCCAGCGGATTAAGCTAGCCAAGGAACTTTCTCGCCGTGACACGGGTAAAACCCTATATCTCCTTGATGAGCCAACAACAGGACTACACTTTCACGATATTGCCCAGCTTTTGGTCGTCCTGCACCGCCTCAGGGATCACGGCAACACGGTCGTCGTTATTGAGCATAATCTTGATGTGATCAAAACAGCCGACTGGATTATCGACCTTGGACCTGAAGGAGGCTCAGGTGGAGGGCGGGTTGTGGCGACAGGCACTCCGGAAATGATTGCCGATCATCAGGATTCACATACCGGCAGGTTTCTTCGCCCCTTGCTAGGCAAGTAATTTTTATGAATATCTGTTAGGATTTTAAACTCAAGATGAGCAATTGACAGGAGGTCAGAATGGTTGAACGTGTCAGCAAGGCGCGTGAACAGGCACTTCTGTCTGCTGAGTATACGATCGATGAACTTGCTCGAGCTGCCGGCACAACCGTGCGTAATGTTCGTGCCTATCAGGATCGGGGCTTGCTGCCGGCACCAGAACGGCGCGGGCGCACTGGCATCTACAAAGGTTCACATCTGGCACGGTTGCGACTGATTGGCAGCATGCTCGAACGGGGTTATACTCTGGCCAGCATTGGTGAATTGCTGGATGCCTGGGTTGCTGGTCGGGATATTGCCCAAGTTATGGGACTCGAGGCAGCACTAACCAGTCCATGGAGTGACGAAGTTCCTGAGTACATGACCATGCAGGAACTGATCGAAAAGTTTCAGGGGAATTTCACGGCTGAGGCATTACAAACAGCGCTTGCCCTTCAACTGATCGTTCCTGAACAGGAACGGGTCTGTATCCCCAGCCCACGGCTACTATCAGCCGGATACGAGTTGATGCAGTCGGGCATCCCGCTTCAGGAAACTCTTTCCATCGTGCAGTTGTTACGCGCCAATGTTGAAAAAGCAGCCAATGAACTGGTACAGCGAGTCGCTACCTATGTCTTTGACCAACGCTACGGTCAACGCTTGCCCCCCCCTGAAGATGCAACCCAACTTGCTGAAATTATCTGGCGATTGCGAGGACAAGTTGATTCTGCTGTATCGGCTGAAGTCGCCCGTGCCATGCAATTAGCCCTGGAAAACATTCTTGGCGACCGACTGACGGGTATTTACGAACAGTTGTACGGTCAGGAACCGGGTTAAGCAGGTCCTGTCATCATGCTCGAATGCTCAACAACAGCCGCATGGACCCAGCAGCAATATCAAAATTCTGCAGCACCCGTCGTTGCTCGACTGGTCCAGATATCTGATTGTCACCTGTTTGCCGATCCTCATGCTGCCTTGCTCGGACTGAAAACAGATGACAGTCTGGACGATGTTCTCAATCATATCGATCATTTTGAAAAACACAAAGGCATCGATGCCTTTCTTGTAACGGGCGACCTGTCGCAGGATGGCAGTGCTCAGTCTTATCAGCGCCTGCTCAGGAAAACACAGCACCTTGGCCATTCGCAAGGATGGATTCAGGGAAACCATGATCTTGACCTACCCATGCAGGCCTGCTCAGGATTACGGCCCATCCTTAGCCCCGGCATCCTTAAGCCCGCTCCTGGCTGGCAGGTTATCCTGCTCAACTCCAGTGTCGAACATCAAATCCATGGGCACATCAGTGACGAACATCTGCGTTTTCTTGAAGAGGCCTTGGCAAAGGCTGCCAGCATGCATTCTTTGGTAGTCACACATCATCCACCGTGTGCTATTGGCTGTGCATGGCTTGATCGCCAGTGCATCGACAATCCAGATCCCTTTGAACACATCATCAAACGCTACCAGGATCGTGTTCGGGCCATCCTTTGCGGACATGTGCATCAGCAAGCCGAAGTTCGTTTCGCTTCAACCCGTGTCTGGAGCACCCCTTCGACCTGTATCCAGTTCAAACCGGCAAGTGACGGGTTTGCTCTAGACCCAGTCGGTCCGGGATACCGCGTCCTGGAATTACACCAGAACGGTGGTATCCATACCTATGTATCCCGTGTCCAGTCCCGAGGTGATCTGGATACCCATGCAGCTGGCTATTGAGCAGGCATGACCTCAAGTCGGTCAGCTTTCTGAAATCCCCGGGGCAACAAATGACCACGACGCCCCCGCTCGCTAAGATACAATTTCAGGTCGTTACCCTTGATGTGCGTAAAACGCGCACCAGCCGTGATTTTTAGTGCATCCTCTGATGTGAACAAAGTCATTGCAAGCAGGCGTTCCTCAGCAAGAAGCTGTATCAACTTGTTGCCTTTACCTTTGGCAAGTCGCGGCAGTTGGTCAACAGCAAAAACAAGCAAACGCCCCTGATCGCTCAACAAGGCTAACAATGTTGCATCATGTACCGGTAGAGGTGGCAACACCTGGGCATGCTCGGGCAGACTGATCAATTGTTTGCCGTTGCGATTGCCGGCCTCAATATCCTCCATTCGGGCAATAAATCCATAGCCGGCATCCGAGGCAAGCAACCAGTGATCATCCGTCTGCCCCATAAATACCGACTGAAAACTACTGCCAGACGGAGGGCTCAATCGGGTTGTCAACGGTTCCCCCTGCCCACGCGCTGAGGGCAAAACAGAAGCCTGCAAAGAATAACTACGTCCGGTGGAATCCAGAAAATGAACCAGCTGCTGACTTCGTCCCTCCGCCTTCATCATGAAGGAGTCTCCGGCGCGGAAGCTGGCGGTCGACACATCGACATCATGTCCTTTAGCAGCGCGAACCCAGCCCTTGGCCGAGAGGATGACGGTAATAGCCTCACTGGGCAACAACTCTTGTTCGGTCAGGGCACGCGCTTCGGGACGTTCCATAATCGCAGAGCGACGCACATCTGCAAAACGGGCACGATCCTGTTCCAGTTCCTTGATCAACTGCAGTTTCAATGCCTCTGTTGAACCCAAAAGTGTTTGCAACTGTTGACGCTCTGCTTCGAGCTCATCCATCTCACCACGGATCTTCATTTCTTCCAGTTTAGCCAGGTGTCTCAGCTTAAGCTCCAGGATGGCTTCGGCCTGCATGTCGCTCAGCCCAAAACGCTGCATCAGGGCAGGTTTGGGTTCATCTTCATAACGAATGATGGCAATGACCTCATCAATCGACAAAAATGCGATCAGCAGACCTTGCAAGATATGAATGCGCTGTTCAACCTTGTCGAGTCGATACTGCAAACGACGCGTCACTGTGCGCAAACGAAACTCAAGCCATTCGTTGAGAATATGCAGCAAGTTCTTGACTTGGGGTCGACCATCAAGGCCAATCATGTTCAGATTGACCCGATAACTACACTCCAGATCGGTTGTGGCAAACAAATGGCGCATCATGGCATCGACATCAACCCGTTGCGAGCGGGGCACAATAACAAGACGGGTAGGATTTTCATGATCTGACTCATCGCGTAGATCAATAACCATCGGCAGTTTTTTAGCCTGCATCTGTTCTGCGATCTGAGCCAACACACGCGCTCCCGATACCTGGTAGGGCAATGCCGTGACCACGACATCACCATCTTCAATCTCATAGACCGCTCGCATGCGGTAACTGCCACGGCCTTGGGCATACATCGCCAGAAGTTCGTGGGCCGGTGTAATAATTTCAGCACGGGTTGGCAGATCCGGACCTTTGATAAAAGTCAGAACATCATCAAGAGAAGCACCCGGATTTCGCAACAGGTGAATACAGGCATCCGCCACTTCACCGAGATTATGTGGAGGAATGTCCGTGGCCATGCCAACGGCAATACCGGTGCCACCATTAAGCAAAATATGGGGAAGACGGGCTGGTAATAGGGTTGGTTCCTGCAAACTGCCGTCGAAATTGCTGACCCACTCGACAGTGCCCTGTTCCAGTTCGGCAAGAAGGATATCCGCAAAGGCAGCCAGGCGTGCTTCGGTGTACCGCATCGCCGCAAACGATTTGGGATCATCTGCCGACCCCCAGTTGCCTTGACCATCAATCAACGGATAACGGTAACTGAATGGCTGTGCCATCAAAACCATGGCTTCATAGCACGCTGAATCACCATGGGGATGATATTTCCCAAGAACATCCCCAACAGTACGTGCTGACTTTTTGTGCTTGGCAGCGTGTCGCAAGCCTAGTTCACTCATGGCATAGACGATACGTCTCTGCACGGGTTTGAGGCCATCACCGATGTGAGGTAACGCTCGGTCGAGAATGACATACATAGAATAATCAAGATACGCCCGCTCGGCATACTGACGAAGCGGTATCATTTCAAACAGGGACATCGTCACTCCTTTATGGACGAGTTCCTCCCGTCCATATGCTTCAATGATTCAAAATACGGCAAACTAAACTTGGGCCAAATGGCCGGAACGCTCAAGCCAAGCACGTCGATCTGAGGTTCGTTTTTTGGCAAGCAGCATATCCAGCAATTCAAAGGTTGGCGTATCCTCATCAAGCACCAGTTGAACCAGTCGGCGTGTATCCGGATTCATCGTAGTCTCGCGTAACTGTAAAGGACTCATTTCGCCAAGTCCCTTAAAACGGGTAACCTGTGGTCTTAACCGTTTATGCTCAGCAGCCAGTCGATCCAGGATGCCATTGCGTTCAGCTTCATCCAGGGCATAAAAGACCTCCTTGCCTGCATCGATGCGAAACAGGGGCGGCATCGCCACGAATACATGTCCTTCCCGAACCAATGCCGGAAAATGACGCAGAAAAAGGGCACTGAGCAGCGTGGCAATATGTAATCCATCCGAATCAGCATCTGCCAGGATACAAATCTTGCCATAACGCAGTCCCGACAGGTCATCTTGTCCGGGATCCGCGCCTAGGGCAACGGCAATATCATGCACTTCCTGGGAGGCCAGAATTTCCCGGCTGTCGACTTCCCAAGTATTCAGAATTTTGCCACGTAAGGGCATAATTGCCTGAAAGATGCGATCACGTGCCTGT
This sequence comes from Pseudomonadota bacterium, assembly GCA_021848605.1. Classification (GTDB taxonomy): domain Bacteria; phylum Pseudomonadota; class Gammaproteobacteria; order Pseudomonadales; family Moraxellaceae; genus JAJXWR01. The sequence continues at coordinate 33,702 of JAJZUM010000002.1, forward strand.
TTGGCTGAACCACCTGCGGAATCCCCCTCAACCAGAAAAAGTTCCGTGCGTTGCAAATCGGTCGATGTACAATCTGCCAGTTTTCCGGGCAATGCAGGTCCTTGGGTCACTTTCTTGCGCGCAACCTGCTTGCCTGTCCTGAGCCGCTTCTGGGCATGGACAATCGCCATCTCAGCCAGTTTTTCAGCAAGTTCAACATGGGCATTCAGAAAAAGCGAAAATGAATCCTTGACAACCCCCGCCACAAATGCTGCAGACTCGCGCGAGGACAAGCGCTCCTTGGTCTGTCCGGCAAATTGGGGATCCTGCATTTTCAGAGAGAGGACAAAACTTAGCCTCTCCCAAACATCTTCGGGTGCTAGTTTCAGTCCTCGTGGCAACAGCGACCTGAATTCACAGAACTCACGAAGTCCCTCCAATAGTCCTGTACGCAATCCATTGACATGGGTGCCGCCCTGGGCGGTAGGAATCAGGTTCACATAGGATTCATTCAAAACCTCGCCACCCTCGGGAAGCCACTGAAGTGCCCAATCGACTTGTTCCCGTTCACCACGATACTGTCCAAGGAAGGGTTCTTCCGGCAAAGCAGGCCAATCAGCCGTCTGCTCACGCACATAATCGGCAAGACCTTCGGCATAACACCATCGTGAGCGCTCATCCGTTCCCTGATCCCAAAGATTGACCGTCAAACCTGGACAAAGGAGCGCTTTCGCCTTCAAAACATGCTTTAGACGAGGCAGCGATATGCGATCACTATCAAAATAGGACGGGTCTGGCCAGAAATGCACACAGGTTCCCGTTGATCTACGGGGTAATGTCTGCACTGCCTGGAGTGGCTGTGTGGGATAACCATTCTCGAACTCCATGCGCCAGAGCTGACCTTGACGCTCAACCTCAACCACAAGACGTCGAGAAAGTGCATTAACAACCGAAACCCCTACGCCATGCAAGCCTCCGGCAAACTGGTAGGATTCATTGGAAAATTTACCCCCGGCGTGCAACTTGGTCAAAATCAGTTCAACCCCAGACACACCAAATTCAGGATGGGTATCAACCGGCATGCCCCGACCATTGTCGCGTACACGCACCGATTGATCGGCATAGACCTCGACATCAATCTGGCTGGCATAACCTGCTAAAGCTTCATCAACCGAATTATCAATGACTTCCTGGGCCAGATGATTGGGGCGAGTGGTATCGGTGTACATTCCAGGCCGCCGACGTACCGGATCCAATCCGGTTAATACCTCAATGGACTGGACATTATATTCTTTGGACATGAAAACCCCAGACACTTCATGAGCAGATGACACCTAAGAATAACACGAATGACAAAACACACAGCATCTTCCCTCCGATCAGTCTAAAACATCATTCAGACACCTGACACTTGCATGGATGGGGGAAATACATATAATCACTGGCCTTGTTGTGTCTGGCTCGGACGAAGAGATGCTTCGGGTAGACCAAAAGAATGGCGGATTTCGTGCCGGGTTCGTGATTTGACCCCGGAGTAGCGAGCCTCTTTAAACCGTTCTTTGAGAGACGATCATGCGTGCAGATATTCATCCTTCCTATGAAGAAGTAAACGTCACCTGCTCATGCGGAAGCAGTTTTGTTACCCGTTCAACACTTTGCAAGCCCATTCATCTGGACGTTTGCTCCAAGTGCCACCCCTTCTACACCGGCACTCAGAAAGTGCTTGATACCGGTGGTCGTATTGACAAGTTCAAGCAGCGTTTTGGTGGTCGCAGCTTTAGCAAGTCCTAATGACCACAGACCGGGCAGAACCACAGGATTCAGCCAGCCGCAAGGTACGGATGGATCTCTGGTTGTGGGCTGCCCGGTTTTTTCGTACTCGAAGTTTGGCAAAACAGGCGATTGAAGGTGGAAAGGTTCACGTTCAGGGACAACGAGTCAAAGTCAGTACCACCGTCCACAAGGGTATGTTGATTGAAGTTCGTCAGGGATGGGATGAACATGAAGTTGAAGTACTGGATCTCAGTGAAGTGCGAGGACCAGCGACTGTGGCTCGACAGCTCTACCGTGAGACACAGGCCAGCATAGACCGCAATCTCCTGAAAGCAGAAGAACGTCGCGCCCATCCAGCGCCTGATCATCGACCTGACAAACGTGAACGGCGCCAAATCATGCGCTTTAGAGATATTCAGGGTTAACGAACCCAAGTCTGAAACGACCATCGATCTAGCTGAAGATCCAGCACATCTCCAGGCTGCAGTGCCGCAACACCCTCAGGTGTTCCCGTCATAACAACGTCACCCGGCGTCAGAGTGAAGATGGCACTGATCTCAACAAGCAACGCAATGATTGGAGTCAGCATCAACCGGGCATCACCAACCTGGCGAACGCTGCCATTAACCTTCAGCCCGAATTGAATCTCTTGCCAGTCAGTTTCCAGATCAGACACAGGCACAAAAGGCGACAAAACCGCTGAACCATCAAAGGCTTTGGCACGTTCCCAAGGATGTCCCGCTTTTTTTAGCTGATCCTGCACATCACGCAGGGTCAGATCCAACCCGATCCCGATCCCAGCCACCGCTTGACGTACCCGGTCCGGGTTAGCCTTGCTCAAGGTGGCACCAATCAATATCGTCAATTCGGTCTCATGATGGCAACACCCTTCCTGCTTTGGCCAATCAATACCTGCATCAAAACGGCAGATGGCTTCACGGGGTTTCATGAACAGCAGTGGTCGATCAGGAACGGCATGGCCAAGTTCCCGAGCATGGGCTACATAGTTTCGCCCGACACAGACAATTTTACCAGCCGCCCAGGGACAGGCTGTCTGGTCCAGCCAATGATGGTATGGTACAGGCACAATATGGGCCAAGATCAAGCCCTCTTCAGCGCATGTTCAAGCAGGAAAAGGCGATCCTCGCCAAAATACAATTCATCTTCCAGAAAGAATGAGGGTGCACCAAAAGCCCCACGCATGACCGCCTCATCTGTGGCATCCTTAAGGCTGACTTTGACAGCATCGGTTCCAGCCCGTTCCACAACTTCCTTGCCAAGCAGACTAACGAGAACTTCGGGATCACCGACATCCCGATCTTCAACCCAGTAGGCTTCGAAAAGCGCCATGCTGGTGACATCGACAACAGACGGTTCAACAGCATGCAGGGAGCGCATGGTAAGCAGCGTATTAAGCGGAAACCGGGAAGGCATCTGAAATGGAATGCGGTAAAACGCCGCCAGACGTTCCAGATCCTTGCGTAAATAAGGAGCCCTGGCAGCGAGCATGGCTGGAGGCTGATTACCGGTCGCCTTGAAAACCCCCCCGATCAAAAAGGGACGCCAGTGTACTTCCGCAAGGGAAGCAAGCCGGCTCACTTGCGTTGCCGCAATATAACTGTAGGGACTGCCAATATCGTAAAAGAAATCGACTCGTTGCATGATACACCCCTAGAGTGGTTCAGCATCAAAGATTTTACCGGGATTCATGATCCCATAGGGATCAAATGCCTGCTTAATCGCCCGCAGATAGACCATCTCTTCTGGGCTACGGGTATATCCCAGATAGGGTTTTTTCAGTAACCCAACCCCATGCTCCGCCGAGATGGATCCTCGATAACGTTGTACGACCGCAAAAACCTGTGTATTGACAGCTTGACAACGCTGCACAAAGTCCTCAATCGACAGATGATCGGGCTTGAGAATATTCAGATGCAAGTTGCCATCGCCAATATGACCAAACCATACAACCAGCCAATCCGGATATTCCCGAGCAACAATAGCGTCTATATCATTAATAAAATCAGGAACATGACGAATCATGACCGAAATGTCATTCTTGTAAGGGGTAAAACGGGAAATCGTTTCCGAAATATCTTCGCGCAAACGCCACAAATTACGAAACTGGGTCTCGTTCTGACTGAGGACACCATCAACCACCCAGCCCTCTTCCAGAGCACTATGAAAACACTGCATCGCCTGCTCTTCAATCTGAGGCGACTCGGCATCAAACTCAAGCAACACATAAAAGGGCGTTGCTTCGGTAAAGGGACGAGACAATCCGGTATGGGCGGTTACCAGTTGTACCGCCAGATCGGAAAAGAACTCAAATGCACTCAGATCCAACTGACGTTGAAAAAGGTCGAGCAAACGCATGATGGGCGCAAACTCAGGCACACCCAAAACCATAACTCGGGGCTGTTTCGGTAGACGTGTCAGCGCCAGTGTTGCTTCAACCACGATCCCCAACGTTCCCTCAGAACCGATAAAGAGATGACGCAAATCGTACCCTGTGGCATTTTTCATCATGCCACCATTAAGTTCAAGGATATCACCACGGCCGGTCACAACCTTAAGACCCATGACCCAATCACGGGTCATACCGTAGCGAATAACCTGAATACCTCCAGCATTGGTACCAATATTGCCACCAATCTGGCTTGAACCAGCACTGGCAAAATCAACAGGATAATAAAGACCATATTCCTCGGCAAACTCCTGGACCTGCTGGGTTACGACTCCAGCCTGAACACGGACGCAACGATCCTCAGGGATAAACTCCAAAATACGGTTCATGCGATCAAGCGAGATGACGATTTCACCTTGCGTGGCTGCAGCGCCACCGGAAAGACCCGTTCGCCCACCCGAGGGAACAAGGGACCACCCCTGAACACAGGCAGTACGAACTACCGCCTGAACATCCTCAACCGTACGTGGAAAAACGACAACCGAGGGGCTTGGTCGGTATTGGCGGGTCCAGTCTCGCCCGTAACGAGCCAGATCATCCTCTGCAACACTGAACTGATCAGGCGCCAGCAAGGTACGCAAAACATCCAGGACCTGTTGTCTTTCTACCATCGCCCGTCTCCAAAGCATCGCAGCAGTGGAATATACTACAGAGCCAGCTCGGCTGAAAGTCAGCGAATAATATTGACCACCCTGGTTGGTCAAGGTCGGTATTCGTGCAACTTAGCTTTGCAGAAACATCAACCGGATCGACTCCAATCCACAATGCCTCCAGATAAAACCCTCACGCAAAAGCAAGCGTGATTTTAGTGTGCTTCAAATGCATCACGATTGAGCTCAACATCACGCACAAATCGAGCGATATGAGCATAAGCCTTGCGGGACTCGGGCACAAACGAAGCGAACAACGGAAATACGTGCGGCATGGCAACCCATTCTTCATAGACAACCGGCACACCATAGGCGCGGGCTCTTTGCGCCACTCTCAAAGCATCATCCCTTAGTACTTCCGTGGAACCTACCATAATCATCAGGGGTGGAAATCCTGAAAGATCAGCACGTGCCGGTGAAACCCATGGATGCTCCAGATCAACGCCATGCCCAACAAATCGACCAACACCCGAAACCGCCCGAGCAGCGAACATGGGATCATAGTGGCGATTGCGGTGCATGGATTCGCTTGCCCCCGTCATATCGGTCCAAGGGGAAAGACAGATGCAGGCATTGGGTAAGGGAAATCCTTGGTGACGCAGAGACTGCAGCATGACAAGGACAAGATTGCCCCCCGCTGAATCACCCGCCACAATGATATTGTGGGCTTTGTAACCGCGTTCAAGAAGATGGACATAAGCCGTGACCGCATCCTCGAGCCAGTGGCGAAATTGAAATGCGGGTGCCATGCGATAATTGATCGCAAGAACCGGACGCTTGCAAACCTGCGACAATCGCCATGTCACAGGGCGATGTAATGCAGCCGAACTAAAAAAATAACCCCCTCCATGCAGATACAAAAGCACTTTGTTTTCATCAAGAAATGGCCCTGACCGAATCCACTCGCCGGTAAAGTGGGTAAATTCAACATCTTGCCGGTCAACATGTTGAGGTAATGCACTCATTAATGGAGCGGTAAGACTGTAGAGCCTTTCTGCCAGCCAGATCGTTCTTCTGGAAACACTGACACGGGAAAGAACCGGTTTGACCGTCGACTTGAGTGTCAGATTAAGGGCGCGAGCCTGCCAGCTCAGTGGCTCATGAATCCTGTGATCATGTGGGTGCCACTCTTTCTGCTGAACATGTACTGCACGATTTTCAGCCTGCATGGCTAGTCTCCGGACATTCTCTTTATTCACTATGGCACAGGCTGCTCTGTTCAGCCAAGCATTCACAAAAATAATTGTACGAATGTTCCAACCGATGACAAAAGCTTCAGATGACTTTTCAAGTAGAAATCGCTATGCTTGATCTTATATTTGGCCCGAGGAAACGACATCCTTGAACACCCCCCAAGATGGCCCCTTGCAATGGACCATTGAGCCTTATGACCCCAGTCGGGTAGCAGCCCTGTGTGGGCAATTCCACGAACACATCCGCCTCATTGAACAAACATTGGGTGTTGTCATACATCATCGTGAACACCACTTCCTAGTCCGGGGCTCTCAGGCCCAACGGGCGATAGATCTGCTCATTCGTCTGTATCAAGAGCTACATCTCAAGCCCAACTTCAATGTTGATGATCTTCATGTTCAGTTGCGACTTTGTCAGGAACATGGTAGCGAGCCTGAACCGCGCCTGCTTTCCATGCGAAAGACCACCATTACACCCCGAGGCACTCGTCAATGCGCCTACGTTGACAACATTCTGAACTCGGATATCTGTTTCGGCATTGGACCTGCTGGAACGGGTAAAACCTGGCTGGCGGTTGCCTGTGCGGTCTTCCTGCTTGAGCGCGAAAGTATTCAGCGACTTCTTCTGGTCCGTCCCGCGGTTGAAGCCGGTGAAAAACTGGGTTTTTTGCCGGGAGATCTGACTGAAAAAATTAATCCCTACCTACGCCCGCTCTACGATGCCCTCTATGAGATGCTGGGTTTTGAACGCGTGGGCAAGTTGATTGAACGCAACATCATCGAGGTTGCTCCCCTTGCTTACATGCGAGGTCGTACCTTGAATCAGTCTTTTGTTATTCTTGATGAAGGCCAGAACACCACACCCGAACAAATGAAAATGTTTCTTACCCGTCTTGGCCGAGGATCGAAGGCGGTCATTACGGGGGATATTACGCAGGTGGATCTGCCCAACGGCCAACTCTCTGGTCTTCGCCATGCCATGGAGGTTCTGAAAGATATTCCTGACATTCCTTTCACGTTCTTCAAGTCGCAGGATGTCGTCCGTCATGAAGTCGTACAACGTATCGTTGAAGCCTATGACCGATGGGATACAGCACACCCCAACCCCAATCTTCGCAATGGGCGCAATCATGCCACACCTCGTTGACCTGCAGTGTGTTGTTCACAATCCTGAACTTCCTGACTCAGCATGGTTTGAAGCATGGGTTGAGCGCACCTTGCCACCTAAGCCCCAGGTGGAACTATCCATTCGTTTAGTCGATGAACACGAGATGCAGGAACTGAACCGAGACTTTCGAGGCAAAGACTACCCCACCAATGTCCTTTCCTTCCCTGCTGATCTTCCTGATGCCATTCAGGAGCAGTTTGAATATGATTTGCTTGGTGATCTGGTGCTGTGCATTCCGGTCGTTCTCAGTGAGGCCGCCGATCAACATAAAAATTGGCGCGATCATCTCGCCCATTTAGTCGTACATGGTTGCCTCCATTTGTCAGGCATGGATCATGAAACCGAATCTGAAGCCAGCATGATGGAAGAAAAAGAAATCAGCATTCTGGCCGAGGGTGGCATTGATAATCCTTATGAAATAAAACCGGAGGGCAACCAGCAACCATCATGAGTGAAGATCGAAGTCGGACCCTTTCGTGGTGGGATCGTCTCACTGCCATACTCAGTGGTGAACCACGTAATCGCGAGGATCTCCTTGTCCTTATTCAAAATGCTTCCGACCGGGGACTGGTCGATGCCGAATCCATGTCGATTATCGAATCCACCTTGCTGGTTTCTGAGCGCCTAGTCCGTGAGATTATGGTCCCTCGCGCTCAAATGGTCAGTATTCGTGATGATGAAGAACTATCCTCTTTTCTGCCGACCCTACTGCAAAGCGCCCATTCGCGTTTCCCAGTTCTGGCTGATGATGATTCCGATGAAGTCATGGGGATTCTGTTTGCCAAAGATCTGCTACGTCGGCTAACCCAGGATAACCAGGACAAATTCGAGTTAAAAGATTATTTGCGTCCAGCGCTTTTTGTTCCAGAAACCATGCATCTGGATCGGCTGATCCGGGAGTTTCGGCTCAAACACAGCCATATGGCCATCGTTGTCAATGAATATGGCGGTGTTGTGGGCTTGGTCACCCTTGAAGATGCGCTTGAACAAATTATTGGCGAAATCGAAGATGAACATGATCACGAGGATGAGGAAGACAACCTGATCCGTGAAACCGCGCCCGGTGAATTCCTGGTTGCCGCCATCACACCACTGGATGAGTTCAATACTTATTTTGGTTCCGAATTCAGCAATCATGATTTTGATACCATCGGTGGCATCATCACCCATGCATTTGAGCGCTTACCCAGCAAAAATGAGGTGATCCGGCTGGCTGGTATGACCTTTAAAGTCATTGATGCCGACTCCCGAACCATTCGCCAACTTAAAGTTTTTCGCTCCTCATGAGTCTTGCCCAACGACTTCAGATACCTGAGCCAAAAAAACTTGGCCTCGCCCTGGTCAGTGGTTTGTTTTATGTACTTGGTTTGGCACCCTGGGATTTCTGGCCCATAAGTCTGTTAAGTGTTGTGGCATTGTACACACTTTTGGCTGAGCAGCCTCCCGCTCAAGCGGGCTGGCTTGGCTGGGCATGGGGAACCGGAATGTGGCTAAGTGGGGCTGCCTGGCTATGGGTCAGTATCCATGAATTTGGCAGTACCTCAGCACCAGTGGCATCTGCAATGCTGCTTGTCGTAGCCGTCATCATGGGATTCAGCACGGCTCTGCAATCACTTCTTTGGCGCAGCCTCGGCAAACAACGCTGGCCCATACTTGGCTTCACTGCGCTCTGGGTTGTCTTTGAGTGGTTACGCTCCTGGGTTCTCACTGGGTTTCCCTGGCTCTATCTTGGCTATGGTTTTCTGGATACTTCTCTAGCAGGCTTTGCACCGGTTGGCGGGGTATTCATGGTTTCGGCGCTGGCTTTAATGAGTGCACTGCTTGTCATGCGCATGCGCCCCACAGGTTGGGTTATTGTTGGCCTGATCTGGCTAGGAGGGTCAACCCTTCGTCATCACGCCTTCACCTACGCCTGGGGACCTACCATTTCAGTCAGTATTGTCCAGGGAAATATCCCCCAGGATGAAAAATGGCAAGATACGGAGCAGGATGCCATTATCAAAATCTACCGAGATCTCAGCCGCAATGAATGGGGTCGAGACATCGTGCTCTGGCCTGAGGCGGCCATCACTAAATTTTATGATGATGCTGCCGCTGATCTTCTCGATCTGGATACCCAAGCAGCAAAGCATCACTCGACGCTCATTACCGGAATACCTTATGTATCTGAAGACGGTCCACCTTACCGATACTACAACAGTATTATTGCGCTCGGAAATGGACGTGGTTTGTATGAAAAACAGCGTCTGGTTCCCTTTGGAGAGTACATCCCATTTGAGCAGGAATTGCGAGGTTTGATGCCTTTTTTCAACCTGCCCATGTCCAGTTTCAGCTGGGGCCCTGACAAGCAACAGCCCCTGCGTGCCGGCCTGTACAGGGTACAGGGTTCAATCTGCTATGAAATTGCCTATCCTGCATTGATCCAGCATCAGGCAGCTCAAGCTGATTTCTTTGTCATCATCAGCAATGATGCCTGGTTTGGCGGCTCGCATGGACCTTGGCAACATTTTGAGATGGTACGCATGCGGGCACTCGAAAATGGACGTTATTTCCTGAGTGGCACAAACAACGGAGTTTCTGCAATCGTTGATCCCAGCGGCCATGTCGTGCGTGAAGCGCCCCAGTTTCGCGCAACCGTGCTAAGAGGAACCATTCGTGCCATGACAGGACTCACACCTTGGACCGTCTGGGGCAACAAACTGATTCTGATACCAAGCTTCACAATCCTTGCCCTTATGGCTTACCGGGCCCGACTTCAGCGTCGTTTGCGCTCCTGAAGGTCAATCCACCGAACGGCATGCCGACCCATGCCTGCCGGACTGAGCAACGACCATAATTCCTGTTGGGCAACCGCAGCTTCCTCAGCAAAAGTCCAGGGTGGGTTTATCAACAGCAAAGCGCTGCCATTCAGGGCCAAGGCATTATCAGTTGCATGCACGGAACATTCTGCCAGCAGAACCTTGTCGATGCGTTCGGGCCATTGTTCCTGCCTTAAAAAACGGACAATACGCTCCAGTTGTTGCTGTTCCTTAATCGGTAGCCAGAGCATATAAACACCCTCAGGCCAGCGCCTGACCCAACGGGCCAGGGCAGGGATTAGCTTTGAAAACTCGTCCTCTTCAGATTCGTAGGGCGGATCAACCAACACAATTCCACGCTTCTCCCGTGGAGGGATCAGACCATAAATACCCTCGTAGCCATCACGCTGATGCAACGCACACTGTGCATGATGCCGAGCCCATTGCCGCAGAGCCTCAGCTTCTTCCGGATGCTTCTCAAGAAGAATCTGTCGATCCTGAGTCCGAAGCAATTGGGCAACCCACGCTGGTGAACCTGGATACCCCTCGACCAATCCTGTGGATTTTCGCCAATCCTGGAGCAACTGATGGTAATCACGCAGCCAGGGGTGTTCACGTTGTTCGGCATGACAAATCTTGCCGACACCCTGACGAAACTCAAGCGTGGATTGCGCCTCGCGCGTCGACAGATCATAGATGCCGCGACCGGCATGGCTATCCAGACAGACCAATGGTGTCGGCTTGCGCTGCAAATAACGGATCAGGGCCACAAGAAACATGTGCTTGTGCACATCCGCAAAGTTTCCGGCATGATAGGCGTGACGATAATTCATCGGACAGAACAGCTTGTTGTGGAATGACTGGCATCCTATCGGTAATTGTCCGAGCTTTCCAGTTGAAAATGTTTGGAAGAAACCATGATTTCAAAGATTGCAGCGCTGCAACATGTCGACCTTTTGGGCAGCCATGCTAGAATCATGAAGAATCTAACTGTTTTCAGTAGCGATCTTCTTGAATCAAGAATCTTTTACTCATCATGCAAACTATCGTGCCGATATTGATGGATTGCGTGCGGTCGCTGTTTCACTGGTACTTTTGTACCATGCATTTCCCCATAAAGTTCCTGGGGGGTTTGTCGGCGTTGATTTGTTCTTTGTGATTTCTGGTTATCTGATTACGGGCATCCTGCTCAGGGAACGTCAACAAGGCACCTTCAGTATCCTGAGATTCTATCAACGAAGGGTTCTGCGCATTTTTCCGGTTTTGATTCTGGTCCTATTCAGTTGTTTTATTTACGGCTGGTGGACCTTGATGGCCAGTGAGTTCGCGCAACTTTGTACCTTGATTGCGGCAAGCGCCTCTTTTGTGGCCAATGAAGCATTGAGGGAGCAAAGTGGTTACTTCGACTTTGCTTCTAGCAGCAAACCCTTGCTACACCTTTGGTCTCTAGGCATTGAAGAACAATTCTACTTGATTTGGCCCACACTACTGGCACTGACCGTTTCTTTCAGCGCCCGGCGTCAGAAAATATGGGCATGGGTACTCATGCTGCTCAGCTTTCTGCTCAACCTTGGCTTCGTGCACCAATTTCCTGAATCCGTCTTCTACAGCATACCAACCCGGTTTTGGGAACTGATGGCTGGAGGCATGTTGGCTCTTGACCAGTTTGAAAAACCGTTTCGACCTATGCCGAATCCTGAGCTTTGGGCGCTTATTTCCATTGCACTACTCCTTGTCCCAGTGTGTCTGATCACTCCAGACTCGGCATTTCCAGGCTGGTGGGCTGGCCTTCCTGTTCTCTCTGCCGTGGGATTGATCGCCTCAGGACCCAAGACTCGGGTACACCGCCTGCTCAGTGCACCTCTTCCTGTGACCATTGGACTGATCAGCTATCCGCTTTACATCTGGCACTGGCCTATTCTGGTGTTCATGAAACAAGCTGAATTTGGCTACACCCCGCCTTGGCTGAGAGTGATGGCCCTGGCCCTTAGCCTGATACTGGCATGGCTGAGCTATCGCTGGGTTGAACGCCCAATTCGTTATGCTGATCATGATCGTACGACCATCACCTGGGTTCTTGTTAGCCTCATGCTTGCCATTGGCATCACCGGATGGCTGGGGCGCGAATTGGATGGTTTTCCAAATCGACATCAAGCCTTACGTTACACAGATCAGGACGATGCCTCTGGAGACTGGAATTATCCTGCAATTGGATTTGATGGTATCCATCTGCAGACCCACCGATTAGCCGGGACGACTGCCCAGAAGATTGTATTTCTGGGCGACAGCCACATGGAGCAGTTCTGGCCTCGCCTCAGCCATCTCTATGCCAAGCATCCAGGTCCCTATACATTAGTGTTCGCAACCTACGATGGTTGTCCCTTTATTCCAGGCCTGAATCGTCCCGCCGCGCCCGAAGTTCCTGCTGGCGGCTGTGCCCGTGTCTATCTGGCTGCTCTTGCGTTGGCGGAAAAACCTGGAGTTGTTCGTGTCGTTGTTGATAATTACTGGGAACGCTATCAATCTTGGCCTGGTTTTAACCAAGCCATGCTCGCTCTTGGCAAGCAACTCCTTTTCTGGACAAAAACCGGCAAAACAGTGTACGTACTTGCCAGCAATCCCTCTGGTCGTTTTTTCGTGCCTCAAAACCAGGTACAGCGACTTCCTTTTATGCATCAACAGATCAATCAGGTTCCCCGTGCACGCGTTGAGGCGGGACGAACCGCGATGCCTCAGGTATTGGCATTGACCTCGTTCAGTCACGCTCAGTTGATTGATCCGGTTGATGAATTGTGTGACGATCATTTCTGTCCCACGGTTGATGAGAACGGTGATCCCATCAATAAAGATGCCAATCATTTTCGAGCAGGGTGGGCTGAGGATGAAGCTGATTTGATTGATCAGACTGTGCTACCATAATTTTGGTGCCAATACCCAGTCCTTCCCTGCCGAGTCTTGCTATGTCTGATTGTATTTTCTGTAAAATTGCCAAGCATGAGATTCAGGCCAACATCATCTACGAAGACGAGATGCTGGTTGCCTTTCATGATCTTTTTCCACAAGCGCCTCTTCACATACTGATTATTCCTAAAAACCATTATGCCACTCTGAATGACGTCCCTACCGGTGAATTTGGCATTTTGGGGCAAATGATGCAAACCGCCCAACAACTGGCAAAGAGCCAGGGCTTCTCTGAACAAGGCTTTCGTCTGGTCATGAACTGCAACAGTGATGGTGGACAAAGCGTGTATCATATTCATCTACACCTGTTGGCTGGACGCACCCTACTTTGGCCACCGGGTTAATCATGATGAATCGAAGGCTAAGCACGATAGACCGGTTCATCCTGCAAGCGGATCGAGCCTTAAAGACACTTATACCGCAGAGCGTGCAGAGCACTCGCCCCAATCCCGTCGATGGCCTGGATGAAACCCTGCTTTCTGATGAACAAAAACGTCATATTGCTGGACTGATGCGCATTAACCATACCGGCGAGGTCTGTGCCCAGGGACTTTATCAGGGACAGGCTATGACAGCTGATCATCCTCATCTTGCTGCAGCCCTTGAAAAAGCCGCTGAAGAAGAACTTGATCATCTGGCTTGGTGCGAGCAACGTGTTCAGCAACTGGGTTATACAACCAGCCTGCTGAATCCTCTTTGGTATCTGGGCTCGGTCGGTATCGGAGTAGTGGCGGGTTTGGCTGGGGATGCCATTAGCCTTGGATTTGTCGCCGAGACCGAACATCAGGTTCAAGCGCATCTGGAGCATCACTTGAGTCAACTCCCAGTTGACGATCATCGGACACGAGCTATCGTAGAACAGATGAATCTGGATGAACGGCAACATGCTGAAATGGCCTTAGCCGCAGGTGGAAAACCCCTGCCGCCGCCCATCAAAGGAGCCATGCATCTTATGTCCCGGGTGATGACGACACTGGTTTATTATTTTTGAGCGGACGTATTCAGGATCGCCTGAACCGTTTCATCAACACTGAATACACTGAGACACTGCTTCGGAAGAGCTGGTTCAAGACGCTGCAGTCCAAGAAAAGCTCGATCCTTGATACGAGCCAGCACCAGTTGAATCCCCTGCTGGTGCAGCCTGGTATAAAGATTCGCCATACTCTCTAACGCTGTACTATCCAGGTCAGGGGACTCTTCGAGGCTGAAAACCAAAGTATGCACTTGCTCACGCTGTCGACATGTCTGCTCAAAGGCCATTTGTGCAATACGATCGACATTGGCAAAAAACAGGGGTTCACCCGGACGAAGTATGAGCAATCCGGGAACCGGATGCGCCTCTGGATGCAATGCCAGATCCATGTAATCATGCCCTCCCTCCAGGTGTCCAAGCTGCGCCAGTAGCGGTTGGGAAAATCGCCGCAGTGTAACCAGCAGACTGAAAAGAATACCGACCATCAAACCATCAAGAACACCAAGAAACATCACTGCCAGAATCGCTGCCGCCACCACCGAGCGATCTCGATGCAGTTGTCGGTACGGGCGAAAAACAGCCGGATTGAGGGTATGACCCAGAACATGAATGACAATAGCACCCAGAACCGGGTTCGGAATTTGAGATAGGAATGGCCGAAAAATCCACACCATGACAGCAAGCACGGCTGCCGCAGCCAATCCTGCTGCCAGCGACCTCGCTCCTACTGCTTCATTGGCCGATGTTCCGGAATATCCTGCTCCTACCGGCATCCCCTGAAAAACACCAGAAAGGATATTAGCCATTCCCAATGCAATCAGATCCCGATTCGGCTGAAAACGATCACCATATTTGAGTGAAAACATCCGAATGGATCCATAAGACTCGGCATATAAAATAAGTACCATACCAAAACCGAGCTCGGTTAGACGCAACCAGGTTGCCTCCGAGAGTATCGGCACACCCGGATGAACCATATCCATATCCAGACTGCCCACAATACTGATACGCCATTGCGTCCAGTTTAACCAGTGTCCAGCCACAATACTGAGCACAATGACCATCAGAGTAGCCGGGAGGTAGGGGACTCGACCTGCTACCAGCAGAAAAAGCCAGGCCGTAAAACCAAGCACCAAGCCATAGATGTTCCAGTCATACAGATGTTCCAAAAGAAAAAAGGTGTAACGAAACAAATCCGTATAGGGGGGATGAACCTGTACCATGTCTGCCACTTGCTTGGCAATAATGACGAGTGCCAGACCGAAAGTAAAACCACGCAATACGGGTTTGGCGATATAGGTTGTCATATCACCCAATTTACCGACACCGGCCATGATAAAGAGCACACCGGTAACCATCACCAATGCCGCGCTGAGCATCCAGATCTGCGCTGGGTTACTCCCACTGAGCACTAAAACGGCGGCTGCCATCACGGCAGCTGAAGATGAGGTTGAGGAGACAATGGCAAAACGACTTCTTCCCACCACTGGATAGAGCAGCAATCCTGCGAACAAGGCGACTACGCCGGCCTGAGGAGGCAGATGACCAATACGTGAATAGGCGACTGCTTCAGGGAGCAAAAGCCCGGCGATAGCAAGACCGGCCAAGAAATCCGAGCGCCAAGACGCGGGTAAAGAACTCAAAACGCAATACTCAGGAGAATCATGACCTATGCCCCATGGAACAGGAAAAATATCTTTGTAACATCGTTACAGTTTAGCCCGTTCTTTTCCAGGGCCTACATCGCTCTTTTGAATTTAAATCCCTGCTGACCCAAAACATGACACAGGTATTCCCGTATCAGCCTATGAAATATAACGGATACGCACCGCACCACAAAGTGACCAATAACTCGAACACGAATTAACACAATGATAATAAAAACATTTTATTAATAACATACTAAACATCTTTTCACCAGAACAACCATGCTTTCACTTGATTTCAGCTGCACTGACCGCATGATTGTCTATGGGATTCAGCAGCATGCCTCGTTCAAAGAACAACAGGCATGAAACCCAAGTGGCGCAACACCTTTCATAAAAACGCTCTGGAGGAGTTTAATAATGAAATTCTTAAATTCAGAACCTGAACCGAATAAAGCATCAAAGTTGAGCACCACGCCCCATTCACTTATAAGTTCTTCTCGAGACATCAGGCGCCTGATTGACGAACCATTCCTGAACATTCATCGAAAAATTGATCGATATGTATTCGATCTTCGCAAAGGTCATTACCGCAAAGTCGCTCGATGTCGGGAAGATTTGACGGATTATGCATTTACACAGTTTCATCAGGAAGAGCGCCTCATGCTGCATTATGGCTATGATCGAAAATGGACACAGTCGCACATCAGTGATCATCTGGCATTCTGGGGACTACTGGATCAGCTTTCCCACTCGACCCTTAATGCTCTTGAAACTCTCGAAGTTGTTAAACAATGGCTCCTTCACCATCATGATAGTCACGACCAGTTGTTCCTGGATGCACTACAGGCACAAGCAAGAAAAAACCTGCGGACTTGTCAGTCTCCTGAAGTTGCCGCCTGATTCAATGGGCATATTCACCGAATCATACAGGGCTAAGCTTTGTGCAAAAGGGATCAAACAAACACGTGCAACCAGTTCGATACACTTATGACGGTTCCCACACGTGTGGTTTCGCAGATTTTAGGCATGCCTGGGGCACTGTGTTTATGGCAGCTGCTTGGAATCTCAGGAAATCTGGACGAAGTTATGGACATAGCTCTACACTGCATGAACAAGAATTACTGTCGGAATAACCTATGTCCCGTTTACCTCGTCATCTGAATATTCCAGAAATCGAGCTTTTCCTGGCTGCCTGCCAAAGACGACACATCCCTGCCCGTTCCACTCTGGTCAAGGCAGGTGAATCGTCGGATTGTCTCTATTTTGTCATTTCGGGGACACTTGCTGTGGTCATTGAAGATGATGAAGGTCGGGACCTGATTCTGGCCTATCTTAATCCTGGAGACTTTTTTGGTGAAATGGGTCTTTTTGAGGAAAAACCGGTTCGCTCTGCCTGGATTCGGAGTCGAACTCCCTGTGAAATTGCCGAGATCAGTTACAGCCGTTTTCGGGAACTGGCACGTCAACATGCCGGGTTGCTGTTTGCCTTATCTGCCCAAATGGCTGGGCGCTTGAGAGCAACCAGCCGCAAGGTTGGAGATTTGGCATTTCTCGATGTGACCGGACGCATCGCTCGTGCTTTGCTCGATCTATGCAAACAACCCGATGCCATGACTCACCCCGATGGGATGCAGATCAAGGTGACGCGCCAGGACATTGGCCGTATGGTCGGGTGTTCCCGGGAAATGGCTGGTAGGGTTCTCAAAACACTGGAAGAACAGGGCTTGATCCTGGCCCATGGCAAAACCATTGTGGTCTATGGAACCCGCTGAATTAATTGTTTGAGCGCAGTGCCTGGATCAGGTTGTCTCATTAGCGACTCGCCAACCAGAAAAGCATGAATGCCATTTGCCTGCATCAACAAAATATCTTCAGGTTTTTTTATGCCACTTTCGGTGACCACTATACAGTCTTGCGGGACTTTGGCTCGCAGCGACAGGGTGACATTAAGACTGACTTCAAAAGTATGCAGGTTACGGTTGTTTATGCCCACCAAATAGGGATTGATACGCAGGGCCGATTCCAGTTCGCGCGCATTATGGACCTCAACCAGTACATCCAGACCCAGCTCCGTGGCTTCAGCATAATATTCTTGCAACTGTTCCTGACTTAATGCCGCAGCAATCAGAAGGACAGCATCGGCACCGATACCTCGACTTTCGGCAATCTGATAGCGATCGACCACAAAATCCTTGCGCAGTACAGGAAGCGTACAGGCTGCCCGGGCCTGCTGCAGATAGAGGTCTGAACCCTGAAAAAAAGCTTCTTCTGTCAATATCGAAAGACATGCAGCACCGGCATGCTCATAGGCAACGGCAATGGCAACAGGATCAAAGGGATCCCGAATCAAACCCTGTGAAGGTGACGCCTTCTTGATTTCGGCAATAACGGCAGCATCACCGCTGACTGTTTTTTTTTGCAAAGCCGAACGAAAACCGCGTGCCGGCGGCATCACAGCAATCTCCTCCATCCAGGAAGACCATGATCGTTGACGAACTCTGGACTGAACACGCTGTTTCTTGTCAGCCAAAATCTGCTGCAAAATCGTGCTCATGACAAACTCCCTGCACAAGCACGACTAAAAGCGACCAGATCCTGTAGTTTCTCCAAAGCCTGACCGCTGGACTGAACATCCTGAGCCAGATGCACGCCTTGCTTCCAGGTTCGGGTGATACCACTTACGTACAGAGCTGCCCCGGCATTCAATGCCACAATTTCTGAGAGTGCTCCCGAATCAGCACGCAGGGAAAGACGCAATTTTTCAAGTGACTCCGCAACGGATTGAACTTCGAGGGCAGAACGGTCCGTTGTCTGTAAACCAAAGTCTTCGGGCTTGACCCTATACTCAGTCAACTGACCTTCTTTGAGTTCAACGATACGTGTAGGCGCACTGATGCTCACTTCGTCCATGCCGTCCTCGGAATGCACCACAAGGACCGAGCGCGACCCCAGTCGATGCAAGACCTCGGCAACCGGCATTTGCCAGCGTTCGGCATAAACACCCAACACCTGATAAGGAGCATCAGCCGGATTGGTCAATGGCCCGAGCAAATTGAACAAGGTACGAATTCCCAGTTCACGACGCGGTTCAACTGCAAAACGAGTTGCACTGTGGTGACGGGGCGCGAACAGAAAGCCAACCCCGACATTCTGGATACAACGAGCGACTTGCCCTGCATCGAGATTCAGGTCAACTCCAGCGGCTTCAAGCACATCAGCGCTCCCAGAACGACTGGATATGGCCCTATTGCCATGTTTTGCCACCGTACCACCTGCAGCCGCCACAACAAAGGCTGCCGCAGTTGATATATTAAAAGTTGTGGAGCCATCACCACCTGTACCACAGGTATCAACAACATGGGGCAAATTGGGCAAAGACACAGGTACCGCAAGTGAACGCATGACACGAACCGCTCCTGCAATCTCGTCAACCGTTTCTCCTTTTACGGCCAAACCCATCAACAGAGCGCCAATCTGAGCAGGGGATGCCTCTCCATTCATGATCTGGCGCATCAGATGCATCATTTCTTCTTCGGAAAGGTGTTCATGTCCGGCAATCTTGCGAAATGCCGCCGCAAAATCAATCATGATGCCGCTGACCTCCGCAAAAAATTGGCCAGTAACTGATGGCCTTGTTCAGTAACCACAGATTCCGGATGAAACTGAACGCCTTCAACATCAAGTTGACGATGCCGAACCGCCATGATCTCATCCTCACTACCGTCTTCCTTGCACGTCCAGGCCGTAACTTCAAGTACCTCGGGTAATGTTGACCGTTCAATGACCAATGAGTGATAGCGCGCAACCTTCAAGGGATTGTTCAAACCTGAGAAAACCCCAGTACCTGAATGATACACCGGAGAAATTTTTCCATGCATGACCGTATGGGCCCGGACAACCTGACCACCAAAAGCCTGACCAATTGCCTGATGGCCAAGGCAAACACCCAGAACAGGTACCCTGCCCGCAAAATGCCGTATGACCTGCAGAGAAATTCCGGCCTCATTAGGGGAGCATGGGCCGGGAGAAATCACCATATGAGAAGGATGCTGCTGATCCAGGGTTTGCAGATCAACTTCATCGTTACGGAAAACACGAACCTCAGCCCCAAGCTCTCCAAAGTACTGGACGAGATTGTAGGTAAACGAATCATAATTATCGATGATGATCAACATCAGCACGACCTCCTTCCGCAGCCATAGCTAGATCTACTGCCCGGAAAAGGGCTCTTGCCTTGTTGCGAGTCTCCTTCCATTCCAGATCTGGACGTGAATCAGCGACAACCCCAGCTCCAGCCTGAACATGAATATTGCCATCTTTGACAACCGCTGTGCGTATGGTGATGGCCAGATCCATGGCCCCCTGAAAACTCAAATACCCCAGTGCTCCACCATAAACACCACGCTTGACGGGCTCAAGTTCGTCTATGATTTCCATGGCACGAACTTTAGGAGCTCCGGAAAGGGTTCCAGCCGGTAATGTTGCCCGAAGCACATCCATCAGCTGTGTACCCTGCCGCAGTTTTCCCTCGACATTCGAAACAATATGCATGACATGAGAATAACGTTCCACAGCCATGGTCTCAGTGACCCGAACCGAACCTATCTCGCTAATCCGGCCAACATCATTGCGCCCCAGATCGATCAGCATCAAATGTTCTGCAATTTCTTTGGGATCAGCCAGAAGTTCCTGCTCAAGGGCAAGATCTTAATGACGTGA
>JAJZUM010000091.1 GCA_021848605.1 Pseudomonadota bacterium
AGAGGATAATCAGAATGATCACGCCAATCAGACCTAACTCTTCACTGAAGGCGGCAATCACAAAATCGGTATGACCTTCAGGCAGAAAGTCGAGGTGCGACTGGGAACCATGCAGCCATCCTTTACCCCATAGTCCTCCCGAACCAATGGCTGTTTTGGACTGGATGATGTTCCAGCCATTTCCGAGCGGATCGGACTCTGGAGAAAATAGGGTAATGATACGTTCCCGCTGATAATCATGCAGCAGATGTTTCCAGGCAAACCAGCCTGCGGGTACGGATGCAGCAGCAGCTATGATCAGGATCCACCAGGGTAGTCCAGCCAGAAATAAACAGAAAAACCCTGAACTGAACACCAGTATGGCCGTGCCGAGATCAGGTTGATGAGCGATGAGTGCGGAAGGAATCAGCATCAATAACAGGCTAATCAGCAGAGTGTTTAGTCGCGGAGGGAGACTGCGCAGTGAAAGATACCATGCCATCATCATCGGTAGTGCAATTTTCATGAACTCTGAAGGCTGTATGCTGGTAATGCCCGGGATGGACAACCAGCGTCGTGCGCCAAGCTTGACCTGTCCAAAGGCAGCTACGGCAACCAACAAAAGCATGCCGGTCAAGTAGAACCATGGAGACCAGGCCCGATAAAGACGGGGCGGAATTTGTGCCAATCCGATCATCAAAACAAAGCCCAACACAAAGGAACCTGCCTGTTTGAGCATCATGTCGGTATTGCGGCCTGTTGCGGAATATAACTCAAACATACCAAGGATCATCGTGAGCAGCAGTGTTGTACAAAGAACAGGATCCAGATGCAAGGTATTCCAGACGGTTCGTTTCTGTGGAAAGGTGCGGCCATCATTGGGAGCATGGCGAAGAAAGCGGTTTTGTGGTTGATTCATCGATCGTTTTCCACGCCAGGAAGAGACGTTTTGGTTTCGGGTGTATAAATGGGTTTTGCAGGGTATTTGCCCAGCAGCCAGTAATCAAACATGGCACGAGCAATGGGTGCGGCAGCACTCCCACCGTGTTGACCATTTTCGACCAGAACAGCGACAGCAATACGCGGATTTTCAACAGGTGCAAAGGAAATAAACCAGGCATGGTCTCTAAATCGTTCGGGAGTTTGCGCCGCATTGTATTTTTGTCCATTTAAACCACGAACCTGGGCAGTACCGGTTTTTCCGGCCATGGTATAGGTCAGCCCTACACCAATGTGTCGGGCAGTACCATGGGGTCCGCTGACGACAGCCGCCATAGCTTGATGGAGTTGATCCCAGTTTTTGGGATCACGGATTGGAATTTGTCCCAATGCATGATTGACTGGATCGTAGGGAAATGGTCCAGAGATACTCCGCAATAGGTGGGGTCGGATAATATGCCCACCATTAGCAAGAATGGCAGTAGCAGTTGCCAGTTCCAGTGGCGTGACGGTGAAATAGCCTTGGCCGATGGCCACCGACAGCATTTCACCGGGATAGAAGGCTGCTTTGAATGTTTTTCGTTTCCATGCGGTTGAAGGTAGTGTACCTGCGCGTTCATGGACGAGATCAACCCCCGTTTTACGTCCAAAATCGAATTGCTGCATCCAGTCATGGAATCGATCGACACCAAGCTTTGCACCCACTTGATAAAAAAAAGTATCACAGGACTGTTCAACAGCAAGAAAAAGATCAACGATACCATGACCACCTTTCTTCCAGTCATGAAAAATATGCGAGTCTCCGGGTAATTTATAGTATCCTGGATCGGATATTTTCCAGTTCCAGTCGATGACATTCAACTCAACAGCACCCAGGCCCTCAAAGGGCTTAATGGTTGAGCCAGGAGGATAGACTCCTTGCAGGGCTCGATTGTAAAGTGGCTGATCAGGGTCATCCCGAAGTGCTTTGTAGAGTTTGTACGGAATACCACTGACAAACGGATTGGGATCAAATCCGGGTGTGCTCACAAATGCCAGAATACCTCCTGTCTGCGGGTCAATCGCAACCACTGCACCTCGTCGGTCGCCGAGGGCATCATAGGCAATTTTCTGCAAGTGTATGTCTAGGAAGAGGGTGAGATCATCGCCACGAACTGGAGGCGTACGTTCAAGTACTCGGATCAGTTGACCATGGGCATTGGTCTCAACATGCTGATAACCGGGTCGACCATGTAGAATATTCTCATAGTATTTTTCAAGTCCGGTTTTACCAATCAGTTGTGTACCATCATAAACTTCAGGATCAAGCGTTTGTTGTTCCTTGGGAGAGATGCGAGAGACATAACCGAGCGTATGAGACAGCATCGGTCCAAAGGGATAGTGTCTGGCCAAATCAACGCTTATGTTGACACCTGGCAGTCGGTAGCGCTGTTCCGAGACTCGGGCAATATCCTGATCAGTGAGCCGAAGTTTGATGGGAACATCTTCGTAATGATGCATGGTTGCCGCTTTTTCCCGGATGCGCTCAAGGTCATCTGAATTGAGTTGTAGTAAAGGAGCCAGAGCCTGCAGGGTTTGTTCAAAATGCCCGGTACGATCCCGATTGAGAGTCAGGGAAAAAGTTGGCTGGTTATCGGCAAGAATGACCCCATTGCGATCAAAGATGATCCCGCGTGGGGGGGGGATGGCTTCAAGGTGAACGCGGTTGTTTTCAGAAAGGGCGTTATAGAGCGAGTAATCACGTACTTGCAGGGTATAATATCGCCCTACCAAGCCGAGTAGTGCGGCGATAATAAGCACGACCAACACAAATGCACGCTGTCTGAAGAGCCTTGCTTCCTGTTCATTGTCTTTGATATTGATGGGACGAGACATGGTTCGGTTGCCGGTTGGCCTTTTGGTGCTTAATTGTACGGCAATGTCATGGATATGGGCGAACCATTCCAGTAGAAAATAAAAGCATCAGGTGGGTAGACAGACCACAGATACCTAATGGATTTTTTCGGTGACCTTCACTTCCTGCAAATGTCTCAAGTTATCACCACGCACGGACTTGAGCCATTTCATAATCCTCCAGGCGTAATGTGTTAAAACGCCATGTAGAACCAAAAGCAGGACAAAGAAAAACGTCATGATCCAAGATGGAATACCAACATGAATCCCCATGAGGCCACACCATCCCAACAGTATACCGCAGGCAATTATGGCATAAACAGTATTTTGAACACTGAATCCGGCACGAAGCAGGATATGGTGTAAATGTTCTTGATCGGGTGCAAAGGGATGTCGGCCTTTAATAATACGACGGGTCATAACGCCGAGCGTGTCAATGACCGGGATTGCCATGATCCACAACGCACTGATGGGTTCAATGGCATGTTCAGCTGGTGAAGAAAGACGAATAGCTGACCAAGCCAGAAAAAGCCCCAGCGTCATACTGCCAGCATCACCCATGAAAATACGAGCTTTCTTGCGCCACGGGGCCCGCATGTTCAGCAACAGAAAACCAGATACCGCACTCGCCATGAGAATGTTGAGGTTGGCCTGACGATCAAGGCCAGACTTGTGAGCAGTAAATGCAAAGAAAACAAGCGAAACAAGGCTAAGACCACCAGCAAGTCCATCCAGACCATCAGCCATATTCAACGCATTGATCAATCCAACGGTACCAAAAACAGTCATGAAGTAGGAGCCGCTTAAACCAAGCCGTATATCACCCTGACCAAAAAGATTACCCAGTTCGACAATGCGTGTGTCGCCAAAGAACCAGAGATAACTGGCGGCCAATACCTGGATAAGCAGGCGAAAACGTGCACTGAGTTGAAGTTTGTCATCAGCAAGACTGACCAGCATCAAAAAGCCAAGTGGTAGTTCAAGATGCAAGAAGCTGGAACTTTGTTGGCCAAAGACAAAAACAGTGACAGCAAAAGCCGTCATGATACCGATGCCCCCTACCAAAGGAATTTCGCCAACATGGGATTTTCGGTGGTCGGGTCGATCAACGAGGCCAACTCGCGAGGCAAATGGTATCAGTGCGTAGATCGTCAACACACTCAGCAAGGCGGGGATGAAGTACATCATAAACAACTCGATTCCTTCCTTTCCATGCACAAACTCCACTGCAACAAAATGCTTGGTATTGATTCAAGGCCGACAGAGGAACCACTTGCGTGGTTCGACATCGACAATATCACCTGCTTTTATTGCAATTCCATGAAATGTGATTCCAGTGGGCGAGACATCCTCAATCTCAATACGCATCTGGCCGTGTTTCCATTGCAGCAGGTGCGCTTTAATCAAGGTAGGAACACCTATCCCTACTGTTTCCGAGAGACACACTTTTGTCCCGGGAGTAATTGCATCGTTCAGTGCCATATAATAATCGATTGCCTTACGTTGTTCCATACCTCGTGTCTGCTGGACATGGTTTAGTGGCGCATCATTGGCGAAATCATCAAGCATATGATTCATGAATGTACAACCGGAAAGCGTCATTGCAATGATGCATAAGATAGTCCGGGCAGTTCGTGATGAGATCATGGTTTTAGATCCCAACGAACGGCAATGCGGTCAGGTGTGGCACTAATGTGCAGTTGATCAGGCTTCCAGGTTCCTCCCTCCCAGAAGAGCGTGCCAAGTGTGGCACCAAGAATGCTGCTCGCAACTGTGTCGGAGAACCAGTGATTCTGACCAACAACACGGGCTACGTTGGTGATGCCAGCAACTCCGAATAACCAGGGAGCATTGTATTCCTCTGCGAAAGGCGTAAGTACAGCCCAACTGACAACTGTGTGTCCACTTGGGAAACTATCCGTTTTCTTGCCGGCGCTGCCTGATAACCAATGGAAACTATGGTTGCCCTGCTGCAGGGTCGGGCGGGAGCGGCCAACAGCCGTGCTGATCGCAAGCGTAGCGACATAAGAACTAACGGCAGCTTCAGCAGATGCATAGGATGTGCGCGAGAGTCGTGGGTCGTCAGTACCAAAGGCAGTGGCGGCTACAGCGGCGTCAGCGACCCAGGGTAGATCATTCCCAACGTTCTTGATACTGCGCCAAACAACGCTCTGCCTATGCTGACTAGCCCAGCGATTCGCGGAAGTATCCAGTAAACTGCTCCCAAGCAGTAGCCCCGTTCCGGCAATGATAGGAACAGTCCAGTTTTGCTCGGTCATGCTATGGTAAGCGCCACGCAGGTCTCGAAAACCCCGATCAAAAGGATGCCACCCCATAACCTGTCCCTGTTTCCAGGATGGTGTCGATGGTTCATCCAGTCCACCAAAATGCAAAAGTGGATCGCCAGGTCGATAGGTGTCGTCGGTGTACATGACACTCATGTTTTGGCGAAGTTGGTCTTCATTGGAAAGCCCAGCAAAATAGGATCTGAGCGCATTCATATCGTAGAAATTGTAAATAGCGTGTTTGTTGTAAATGACTGTCAGTTCGCGCAAATCCCAGGGGCCTTGTTGCATGATGGTGCGTGCGGCGAGTCCAACGGCAAGGCTTGGTTCAAACAGACGGTGATTGTCCAGATGAACAGTCATACGTCGCGCTTCATCTTCCTGAATCTTGATGTTGCGAAATCCAAGCGTGTTCAGAGCGATATTTAACTGATGTGTATCAGGTGCAGCATGAGCCTCATCCAATGAGCCTGTTTGAGGCGCTCTGATAAGTTGGGGCGATGGTTCGTAAAGATGGGCTGGATCCTTAATAACCTTGTCTTCGGTACGTGCAGATGAAGGATCTGTTGCCGCATGATAGTCAAGCGTTTTATCCGATCGAGCTTGGGTGTAATCATACAGTGCTACCTGGCGGTTAAGCATGGCTCCACCATCCCTAAGAAGGGGTTGCCACATGAATTGCGTCGAAAGATCGCTAGAACGGGTTGAAATGACATCCAGTGGGATATTGATGTACAGCCCTTTATCAAAGCTGCCTTCACCAAATTGTTGGCTGGAAAGATTGGTTTTGGTGAAATAACCACCCATTTCGATACCATTGCTAAATTTCTTGTGAACATCGAAGGTGGCGCCCCGATCTTTAGCAAGATACTGTCCGATTTTGATGTTCGAATACACATCATGCCAGCCTGTATCCCAATAAAGTGAGAGGTGGCCGGTCATGACGTGATAAGGCAAAAAGCCAAAATGTTGCGCAAAATCACGTTGCCGGACCTCGTTGAGGTCAATGCCAAATGCAAAAGGTGCAGTGTTGGGACGATAGAGCCACTCGCCACCAACACCGGCGTACATCATTTCCAGGTACCCAGCATACATACTCCAGAATTGATTGTCGCCCAGGTTTCCAACATGGGTAAATTGCCAGTGGTCCATATTTAAGCGCGAGGTCTCTACATAGGAGCGTATGTTGGTACGTACACGTGGAAGGTTACTTGGGGCATCATAGGTAAAATGATTATAATTGTTCAGAACATCATACTTGACCAGCAGGTCGCTCCAGGTACGAGGAGTCATGTGCCATTGCAGATTCAGGGTTGGTGTTAGTTCATACAGGACAAAACCATTTGGTCCGCCAATAAAGTGGCTTAGGCTAAGTCCAGGTCGGTAGCTGATCGGTGTTAATGGCTGTTTAAGCAATATCGATTCCCTGCCTTGCTGCGGGGATGGTGCTGGCGACACGACTTGTACTGGTGCCAGCTGTTCAGCAGGAGGGAGTAGCTGGGTGTGCTCAGCAACCCATAACACCCGGTCAACCTTTTGATTGACTATCGGTAAGCCCTCTTCGTGAATCCGGAAAACGACGGTCCGAATGGAATCAGGTGCATCCCGATTAACAACGGTCATGGCGCGATCCAGATAACTACTCCAGTACGTACGAATGGCATGATCGACATCGATAAACAGAGTCTCGTTGTGTTGGCTGATAGCGGTAACATCCCACTCGGTTTGCTGGTGAATATCAGTTCGAGTTTTTTGCCAATTAAGAGGCTTTGCAGTGCCATCATGATGCGGAACAACCGGAATGGGAGCGGCATCCTCGACTTTTGGCGTCGACAAGGTACTCAAGTTGGTGAAAAAAGTCCCACTAAGTTCGACGGTGTTGCCACGTTCGTAACCTAAGCTCAAGTCTACTGAAGGGGTTGCACGCCAGGTTGCTCCAAAATTCCACGGCAAAGCAGCTCGGAAGTTTTCACCAAGTGGTTCATGCTGGTAGTCGTTGCCATCATACTCTGCTTTTAGGACCAGGGAATCCAGCGGTGTTTGCCATTCCAGCCCACCAAAAGCAGCTGCTGGCCCATGGAAGTAGGTATGAATGGGAAAATTGCCTCCAGACCCAATGGCGACGGTGGGACGGTTTGCGAAACTTGATTTGATGTCGGCAAACGGATTGTGCAGATTGCCTCGTGCCCCCACTTGCCCCCAACCGATACCTAAGCTTAAGTCAAAAGGACCGGCGCGTTTGCTACTGACCACGTATTCACCCGAGAACAGGCCAGTACCCGAAACATCACGAAGGCCCATATCAATGGCAGGTAACCAGAAACTTTCTGCGTGTAACTGAAACTTGACATCTGCACTTTTGTCCTTGTAGGTCTGGTTGCCGCTGAGGGACTGAGGGCCATATAGGACGTTATTGATATCTGTATAACGGAAACCCAGTTCAAGCCAGTCAAAAGGCTGAATGAAAACATTATCACGAGTATAGGGGTGTACATGACTAACCGAGAGGGCAATAGAGCCCGCAGGTCGCATCCGGGCCGTAGGTGTTTGCAGAAGACCGACAATGCCCCAGTCATTGGCCGTGATCAATGGCGTTTGATGAATGGCGCGAGGCATTGCAATTGGAGCTACGACATCAGGGTGATCGGGTGCTGGTCCTTGGGTGGCGAGGAATTCAATCAAATTCCAAGAAAATTTTTCATTCCAGCCACTGTTGCGAGGCGGTGCCCATAACCAAGCGCCAGGGGCGAGTTCTGGTTGCTTATCGCTGTTCCACAAACTCACGCCAACACGCTCAATATGGGCGTCTGGTTCAGCAAGGTATGCCCAGTCAGCATCATGTATGTTGCACGATGCAAGATAATCGGCTGCATGGGCTCCGCTTTGATGAAGTACATTACAAAGCTGACCGTTTGATTGGACGACCGTGATTGTCGTCGGGATCGCAGGAAGAACCACATGATCACCATCATGAATGACCGGGTCATGTTCTGGGTTGGTCATGAGCCAATTTGGATCAGAACTTGCGAGAGGTACACGACCAGTGACCGGTAAGGATTGCAGCCAGTGAATCCAAGTGGTTTGATCATTTGGGGTTAACGTGTTTCGCTTCGTCTTTGTAAATTCCTTAATGGATTGAATCAACTTCTCCTTAAGGGCGGCTTGACGAATACGCGCACTAGGTGTTTGCCAACTCACGCCGAGCGTGTAGATGGGTGTTTGTTGCGCCATTAGATAGTGGCTGAGGGTCTCTGACAGGGCTAATGGCGTCATCGTCCAACAAGAAATGAATGAAACAAGTTGGGCCAATCGTCGCTTCTTCGGTAGAAGGGTCTTGTTTCGATCCGGTTTCATGAATGGCCCCACGCCATCAAAGAGGCCCATGTCTGCCAACTAAAGCAATATGTTGCACTTAAGCATGTGTCGCTATAGAGAACTTCCTGAGATTTGGGGTCAATCCCAAACAGGGTATCGGGGATTCGATCAGGGTTGTTTATGATATGGGTTTTAAACCAGCGTAACTTGTTAATATGACTCTGCTCTAAGTGTTTGGGGTGAGGGCTGCTTTCGGATTCGGTAATTAAGTTTTGATTGATCCAGCGATAATCGGGCATAACGATATAACTTCGATGCCAGGTGATGCTCATGCCAGCAAGTAGTTGGCTGATGTTGGGTAAGTTAAGAATGGATACATCACGCCATGCCTGAGTCGAGCCAGTTGATCCACAGAGTTGTCCTTCACAAAGCTCCATGTTGATGCTCGTTGGGCTGTACCAACCCAACCGAATGTAGGGCTTTCGGTCGCTGTCGGGAATCCGCGCCAAGTTAATTGTGTGTAGTTGTACATAGCCATCTTGGTGGTTCTGCCAAATCATCAAACGAATGCTTTGGGTATTATTTTGTGTGACGTGGTGATTGTAAGATTCAAACATCTGATGAAGTGAGGTGAGCTCAGGGTTGGTGTATTCCTCACAACTAGTTAACATGAGACAAGAAAAAAAAAACAAGTAAGGAATTCTTGTCATGACTCTCTGCTTACTGTGCTCAAATAGGAGAATAGACACCTAATAAGTGTCTATTCTGGTGGTCGAGGATGCTTAACAATCCAGCAAAAAACTATAACTGCTTTTAGTGGGTACCTGTTGTACCTGTTGTACCTGTTGTACCTGCAGTTCCCGTGGTGCCAGTTGCGGCTATGATGATTGAAGCGGGGTTAGACGCAGCGACGCTGACAGCGCCTGCGACATTAATAGTTGTAATGCCAATCGACGCAGCAACTGCGACCAGCGAGCTAAGCGACATGGTCGTTCCTCCCACAGTCACCATCGTGGCGCCAGTTGCTACACCATTGGCTGCGCCACTAGCCACCGTTGCAGTAACAGTTCCATTGGATGCAGCAGCTGATACCGCGCTCGTGTCGGCGGCTGTTGCTCCGCCAGCTCCACCTGCCCCGCTAGTTCCACCTGCCCCGCCAGCTACACCGGCAAAAACAGACTGTGAAGCAGTGGCTGCAAGCAGCGCCAAACTCAAAGTAGCAAAGCGTAACGACTTCTTCATGTTCATGTCCTTATACCCTGTTTTGTCAAAGAGGTACGGTTGATGAAATCCAGATCACATTGTACGGTTGAAAGGCATTTCTCGTCAATCGAAGCGGGCATTCTTCAGTGATTATTAAGTTGACTGATCTTGCGCAGTATGATGCATGTGGTGTGTCGAATGAAATTTGAACCGCCCCGGGATTTGCGGAGGCTCCAATATTTGAGAGAATGGAGCCACTATGAGCAAATCAACCAAGAAGTTTTCACCTGAACTCCGGGAACGAGCCATCCGCATGGTTTATGAAGCCCGTGAGTCCCATCCCTCACAATGGTCGACCATTGAATCCGTAGCTGGCAAGATTGGCTGCACGCCCCAGACCCTGAGCAACTGGATCCGCAAGGAAACGATCAAGGAGGGTGTTGCCGAAGACGCAGCCCAAGCACGTGTCAAGGAACTGGAACGAGAGGTCCGGGAACTCAAGCGAGCCAATGAGATTCTCAAACTGGCCAGCGCTTTTTTCGCCCAGGCGGAGCTAGACCGCCATATCAAATAATCTGGCAGTTCATCGATGAACACCGTGCCTGGTTTGGGGTTGAGCCGATCTGCCGTGTATTGCAGGTTGCTCCATCTGCTTATCGTCGTCATGCCGCACGCCAGCGCAACCCTGAGTTGAGATCAGAGCGTACAAAACGGGATGATCACCTTGAGAAAGCGATCCATAGGGTCTGGAATGCCAATCGCCAGGTCTATGGTGCTGACAAGGTCTGGCGCCAGATCAACCGGGAAGGCTTCCCTGTAGCCCGATGCACGGTGGAACGGCTCATGCGCAAACAGGGTCTGCAGGGCGTAGTCCGGGGGAAGAAGGTGAAGACCACCTTTCCTGATCTAGCTGCCCCGAATCCGCAAGATCTGGTCAACCGGCAGTTCAGGGCGGACCGTCCTAACCAGCTCTGGGTGGCAGATTTTACCTTTGTTTCGACCTGGCAAGGATTTGCCTATGTGGCCTTCATCATCGATGTCTACTCTCGGTTTATCGTGGGATGGAAAGTCAGTCGCCACATGAAGACTGACTTCGTCCTGGATGCGCTGGAACAGGCTTTATATGCCAGGAAACCCGATCGGAACCGGCTAATACATCACAGCGACCGAGGATCCCAATACCTTTCCGTGCGCTATAGCGAGCGGCTTGGGGACGCTGGAATCAGACCCTCCGTGGGGAGTACTGGAGACAGCTATGACAACGCCATGGCAGAGACCATCAACGGACTGTACAAGGCAGAAGTCGTGAATAAGCTGGGCCCCTGGAAATCGATCGATG
>JAJZUM010000092.1 GCA_021848605.1 Pseudomonadota bacterium
CAGTTACCACAATAGTCCCCTTACCCTGCTTAATCATGTCTGGAGCAAAGGCCTGAATCAAGGCGACAGGAGCAAACAAATTGACTTCAAACTGCTTTTTCCAGACATCTAAAGTAATATCGAGCGAGGGCCCCATGGCACCGAAGCCAGCATTATTAACAAGGACATCAACACAATATCCCTGATTTTGTAGATATTCCCGAAGATCATTGATCTGTTGCGTCTCAGAAACATCTAGTGCATGAACTAAAATTCCTTCTGCGCGCAACCCTTCCAGGGCTTCGATGTTCCGTGCTGTGGCATAGACCAGTCGACCCGCCCGGTGAAATGCTTGAGCAAGAGCCTTACCAATCCCGGAACTGCATCCGGTAATCAAAACAACTTCTTTTGGCGCATCAATCATCAATCTCACCTTCAATATAAGTTGACCGCATTTCTTCATTGTACGTCTTTTGGTTGCCTTTTCGCCTTTGCTTATGGAATGACCTTGTTCTCATAATCAAAGTCCATGTATTGCGAACATTCAGGACATCAAGTTAGCGATGGATACCTCTGTCTTGCCGATATGAATTACTTTTGCATAGCACGTACACATTGCCTAAGATCAGTGATGTTGACACCTGTTTCATTCTGCCTTGAGATTCCTATGACCGAATCGTTCAAATCGGCAAAATCGTTGGTCACTAAATCGCCGACCCAACGATTCATGCGTCTTGCCGGCATGTCGGCCCGCATCGTTGGGCAAGTTTCAAAAAGCAAAGTCAAAACTTGGCTTGGCAAGGATGAAGGTGAAGCAGGTTCATCCACGCTTTATCGGGATATTGGCGAGCAGATGGTTGAGACTCTCGGCGAAATGAAGGGTGCAGCCATGAAACTCGGCCAGATCCTTTCTCAATTCAAGGATGTGCTTCCTAAAGAACTTACCGATGCTTTGGCCACTCTGCAGAATGCATCAAAGCCTTTACCGTTCACAGTATTGGCAGACTTTGTGGAACAGGAACTCGGGCGTCCATTATCACACTGTTTTCAACGTATTGAGCCGGATGCTTATGCAGCGGCATCCATCGGGCAGGTACACCGTGCCGTAACGCACTCCGGCATACCCGTAGTGATCAAAATCCAGTACCCTGGTGTCGAGGACTGCATCGCTTCAGATTTGAGGCAACTGAAAATGCTGTTGCGTTTGGCCGGCATACTTCCTATGGCCCATGCTGACCTGGAGATCATCTTCTCGGAAATCCGGCGAGCGCTTCTTGATGAACTCGATTATGAGCGAGAGGCCGACCATGCGGAAGACATGGCCCGGTTTCACGCCAACGATCCCGGTATCATCATTCCAAAGGTATATCGGGAGCTTTCAAGTCGACGTATTCTTACCATGCATTATGAACCCGGAGATCATCCACGTCATTTGCGCGAAAATGACTATCCCCAGGAAACGATCAATGCGTTGGGTATCAAGCTGTTTAATGCCATTGCCCGACAAATTTTTCATTACGGTCATGTGCACTGCGACCCCCATCCAGGGAACTTTGCCTTTCGCAAAGATGGCTCGTTGGTCATTTATGATTTTGGTTGTGTCAAACAAATCAAACCTGAAATATCTGATCTTTTGCGACTCATCACCCGTGCAGCCATGCACATGAAGCCCGAATTAATGGATGCACTACTTTCGCAGCTCGGCGTGCGCGAACCAGGAGAATATGTCCCTGTTTCCGTGTATCGCGACTGGTCACAAACACTGATGAAGGCCTTCTCTGCCAAGCCCGTTCAGTTTGCCGAGATCAGACTACATGAAGAGGTTATCACCTTGGCACGAAAACATATCGGATTGTGGAAAGCCTTTCATCCCTCTGAACATACTCTGCTGGTACAACGCACCATCGCCGGACATTACTGGACCATGAAAAACATGGGCGTGTGTGCTGCCTTTCGCTCGGATCTGGAGGATATTCTCGGCATCGACTGACGAACGGTCGAACCAAACATCTCTGGCTGACTAGACTTCAGGTGTAGGGCTGTTCTGGAGGAATTGGCATGACCTTCCTGCATGAGCTACACGTTGATGTACCTTTGATCCGCTTTCTGAACCCGGATGGGTTGCTCAGCTCCAACTGTCCACAATCTCTGTTGGAAGACGGCTTTTTGCACAAGGCATACCGCCATCTCTGGCTGACACGCCGTTTTGACCAGCGCGCCATCGCGTTGCAACGGACCGGACGTCTAGGCACTTATGCATCGTGCCTTGGTCAAGAAGCGGTAGGAACAGGGATTGGGCTGGCGATGCAGGCAGAGGATCTTTTTGCCCCTTATTACCGTGACCAGGCTACCCAGCTTCTACGTGGGGTCGGCATGCTGGATCTCTTGAAGTTCTGGGGCGGCATGGAGTCCGGTAATGATTTTGACCATGCACGCCGGGATTTGCCGAACTGTATTCCCATTGCCACCCAGATCACCCACGCGGCAGGCATGGCGACCGCGCTCAAAATCCGCCAACAACATCAGGCAGTACTCACCACCTGTGGCGATGGTGCCACCAGTCGGGGAGATTTTTATGAACCCATTAATCTGGCAGGAATATGGTATCTGCCACTCGTTCTGGTCATCAACAATAATCAGTGGGCCATTTCCGTGCCCCGTGGTCGTCAGACCGGTGCTTCAACGCTGGCCCAGAAAGCCGTTGCCGCAGGAGTTCCAGCCTTGCAAGTCGATGGCAACGATATCCTGGCTGTGCACTGTGTCGTTGCTGAAGCGCTGGAGCGGGCCCGTAAAGGCAAGGGGCCGAGTGTAATCGAAGCGGTCACCTACCGATTGTGTGATCACACCACTGCAGATGACATGAAACGCTACTGTCCCCCTGAACGACTTGAACAGGCATGGAAAGAGGAACCTATTTTACGGCTGCGTCGTCTGATGGAACATCGCCATATATGGGATGAACGATTGGAATCCGAGTTGCAGATTGAACAGGAAAGAGACATTGAAGAGGTGGTCAATGCCTACCTCAGTCTTCCCGAGCCCGATGCAATGGAAATATTCTCCTGGCTTTATGCAAAAATGCCGGATGAACTCCAGGCACAAGTCACGGAGTTGCAGCACCGGAGGCATACACCATGAGCACCTGTACCATGGTCGAGGCCATCAATCTAGCTTTACACCACGCCATGCGCCAGCACGCGGAGGTTGTAGTTCTAGGTGAAGATATCGGAGTGAATGGCGGGGTTTTCCGGGCCACACAGGGTCTTCTTGAGCAGTTCGGCCCACATCGTGTTCTGGATACGCCTCTGGCTGAAAGCCTTATTGCCGGGATTTCCGTTGGAATGGCATCACAAGGCTTACGTCCCGTGGCTGAAATCCAGTTCATGGGTTTTATTTACGCAGCCCTTGAACACCTGATTTCTCATGCAGCACGCATGCGCAATCGAACCCGAGGCCGTCTCAGTTGTCCATTGACCCTGCGTGTTCCCCATGGTGGAGGAATTCATGCACCGGAACATCACTCGGAGTCAACGGAAGCACTATTGACCCATATTCCCGGACTTAAAGTTATTTGTCCCTCATCACCAAGGATTGCATACCAGATGATTCTGGCGGCCATCGATGACCCTGACCCTGTCATTGTTCTGGAACCCGAACGTCTCTACCGCTCCTTGCGTCAGGATTGCCCTGATGATGGTCAAAAGCTCCCTCTTGAAAAAGCCCTGATACGCAAATCCGGTAGCGATATTAGCCTGATCAGCTGGGGGGCTAGCTTGCAGGACTGCTTGCAAGCATCCGGACAACTGCAGGAACGAGGCATTGCAGCTGAAGTGATTGATGTTGCCACCCTGAAACCTCTAGATCGTACCACACTCCGCGCCTGTGTTGGCCGAACGGGTCGAGCCCTCGTGGTGCATGAGGCACCCCTCAGTGGTGGTTGGGGGGCTGAAATTGCTGCATGGCTCAGTGCTGAACTATTCGGGTTCCTCAAGGCCCCGATCCAGCGATTGACGGGTTTTGACACGATTATGCCTTATGCGCGCATGGAGTCTTTCTATATTCCCTCAGTACAAAACATTATCGATACGACCACGCGCATCATGACAGGGGATCTGTGATGAAAACTTTTTGTCTTCCTGATCTCGGGGAAGGTCTTCAGGACGCCGAGATTGTTCAATGGGCTGTCAAGCCAGGAGATGACCTACATCAAGGACAAACCATGCTGACGGTCGAAACCGCCAAAGCCATCGTTGATATTCCTGCACCGGAAGACTGCCGGATTGTTTGCTGTCACGGCCGGACAGGGCAAACATTGGCCGTAGGAAGTTTACTGGTTGAGTATTTGACCGCGACCGATCGTCGTGCACATCCTCACCTTGACCCTCAAATGTCCAGACAAACAGAATCGGCTGATCACGGCAGTGTTGTCGGCGAACTGCCTGTTGCAACTACTTCAGTTGGCCCCGGTGAAGCGCTAATCATTGGATCCGAAAGTCTGGTTCCCGATGGCTATGAAACACTGCAGGGTATGCGTCGCAGTATGGCGCGCAGCATGACAACCGCACAAAGCCAAGTCGCACGGGTAACCCTTTTTGACGCGGTCAGCATCAAAAATCCGAAACACGTTCTGCCAGCTCTTCTTCATGCGCTTGATGCTGCCTGTCGGGCTGAACCATCTCTGAACTGCTGGTATCAACCCTGGCCGCCAGCCCGAAAGATTCATACAGAGGTGCGTATTGGCCTGGCGATCAATACGGCTGATGGCCTGTTTGTTCCCGTACTGCCAGCAGGACCACATTCCTTATCCGATTGGCGCAAATACAGTGATGGCTTGCGTGAAAAAACAGAACAGCGAAAACTTCAACCCGCAGACATGCAGGGTGCAACGATTACTTTGAGCAGTTTTGGCATGCTGGGGGGGCGTTATGCCACGCCCATAGTCTTGCCACCTCAAGTTGCAATCCTGGGGGTTGGTCGTTTCAGTCGTATCAGCAGCAAAAAAATTGAACTACCTTTGTCCCTGAGCTTTGACCACCGGGCAGCAACGGGTGCAGAAGCTGCACGCTTTCTTGAATCCTTTCGCCAAGCCATCAAAAAAATCAGGGATAGATAACCCAACTTCCTGAAATTTGAGATAGATTATGACCTGTTCCTGATCCCCCGATAGCCGTCATGCTTCCTTGCAGGCTGAGATTTGGGAAGGTCAACGTAGCCTGACCTTGCACAATCTGACCACTCAGAAGAGATGCCGTGGCAATTCCTCCCTGTACACAGGACGAACCTTGTAAGGTTCCGTTACTCTGTACGATCACGTGGCTGCAAGAAGCTGTAAATCCTGATGCATCCTGATAGTCCCATTGATAAACCATATTCGTGTACAACCCCATCAACGGTGCTGATACACTGCTTTGTCCCTGATTAAATGCTGATTGAGCCACCCCACGGGCGATCGAAACCAAAGCCCCGGAAACCCCTGGGCCGGTAACCTGGGCTTCAACAGACATGAGTACCTGGCCATTGCCACCCGAAAGCCCTGTGCCCAACAGGGCCAATGAATTGGGAACCGGAGAACTGAGCGGAACCACTGCAGCAGAAAGCAGCGCATCAAGACCCTGTTGATTCAAGGTCAAAGGTGTTATAAAAAAATCAGTCGCCAGCCAGTTCTGGTAAGACAGTACCGAAAGAGCCGCATCAGCCAAGTCGACGCGCATACCCTGTTCAAGCTGAATCATCTGGTTCCATAGCGTCGATTCCGCAGCAGAGGCATTGCCAGCCTGATTTTGCAACTGTGACTGAAAATCAGACTCAAGATTTTGCATACCCACAACCGGACTTGAACCATAAACACCTGACGTCAACAAGGTTGTCAGCGGCGTAATATTAACATTCTGGCTGTTCATCGCGGGGGTCCAGTAGGACGACAGTGGAACCAGACTGCTCTGATTCGCTGGATTTACGCTCAGCCAGACAAAACCACCCTGTACCGGACAACTTGCCAGAGAGACCGTATAAAAACCTTGAGCATTGGCTGTCGTTGAAGCACACACCTGAACCGAGGGCGATGTTGAGGCATTTCCAGGCGACCCATACACGGTCACAACGGCATTTGCCAAAGGATTGCCTGAAGGGGTGCCGCTGACCACGGTACCTTGAATAACGCTCCACTGTCCAATGACGGCACCGCTACTGGTCGTCGTGGCAATGGTCTGACCAATGACAGCCGAACTCAGATCGGAAGCCAGATTGATTCCCTGCCCGGCACAACCGGATAAAACACAAACCAGGGCAACCAGTCTAAGGATGCGCATGATTCGCAGCCTTTACACCACTACCATAAACATCCTGCATTTTATCGGGAAGCGCCCCACCTACGGCACTGCTTCCCCACAAGCTCAACTGAAAAGTGCGAATATCCTGATAAGCATTGCGGGTTACCTTATCAGCATCCTCGCCGGTACTGATGATCGTTGGCGTGAGGAAAACCAGCAAATTGGTTTTGGTCACATCTTCGCCACTTGCCCGAAATAACCATCCGAGTAAAGGAAGATCCCCCAGAAAGGGGACCTTGCTCTGAGAATTGGTTGTGTCATTCTGCATCAAACCGCCAAGAACGATGGTCTGTTGGTTACGAACCAACACTGTTGTCTTGATATTGCGCGTACTGGTGATGAGATCGGCGGCATGAATGCTGCTCACAGAAGGCTGAATGGCCGACACCTCTTGATCAACTTCCAGACGCACTTCACCCTGGTCTGAAACGTGGGGTACCACTTTAAGGGTAATACCGACGTCCTTGCGTTCAATAGTCTGGAACGGATTATTGGTGCCGGATACCGCACTGGTACTGGCACCCGTTATGAACGGAACATTCTCACCCACAACAATTTTTGCTTCCTGATTATCCAGCGTCAGGACGGAGGGAGCTGAGAGCAAATTCGCGTTACTGGCCGTTGCCAGCGCTTCCAGGAGTGCTCCATAAAAAGTTGACTGACCATTGGCTCGCTTAATTTCCCGTCCAAAGCCAAGAGTTGCCCCATCAGAAAGAGAAATATTGGAGGCTGCATTCGTACCCGTTGTTCCGTATGTCGAACCATAACCATAGGCTGTGTTGGCACCAGCGCCATAAGTACTCAGGTACCCCAAAATCGCTGAATTGATGCTGGTACCGGCATTGCTGAACGAGATCGTTCCTATCCCTGAGTTTGGATCACCACCCGCCCACTGAATTCCAAGCTGATTGCCATTGCTGCCACTGATCTCAACAATAGCCGCACGAATCAGAACTTCTGCACGTCGGGCATCCAGCTGTTTGATCACCGCACTGATTTCGCGCATGACCCGTGCATCGGCACTCACCACGACCGCATTCTGCTCCTTGTCAGCAACAATGGTTGCAGGCCCCCCCAATTTAGCCGGATTGGCATGAGCAACGCCCGTTGCGTTGCCGGCACTTCCTGCCGAACTACCACCCGTCACCATCTTGTTCAAAACATCCGCAACTTCTTTGGCTGATGCATGAAAAAGACGGAACACCTGAATATCGCCCGCCTCAGACCCCGGAACATCCAGGGTAGCAACAAGTGCCTGCATGCGTTCAATCGAAACAGGATCGCCACGGACAATAAGCCGGTTGGTTCGGTCATCTTCAACGACCTGCAGGCGTGCCATGGGATGTTGTTGTTGACCAACCCCTGCAGACGAAGGACCCAATGACTTGAGCATGGTGGCTACATCAGCCACCTGGGCATTGTGCAGTTGAATAGCCCTGACTTCTTCGTGCCCCTGACCATCAAGGGCATCAATAATACTCTGCATGGCATCAACATTGGCAGCACGATCGCTTAGAATCAACGCGTTTTCTGCCGGAACAGCCGCAAGATGGGCAAACTGCGGCATCATGGGTCTGAGTACCGGCACCAGATCAACAGCATTGGTATTATTGAGCAAAAACACCCGGGTCACAAGAGACTCACCATGTTGGGTTCCACGTAAATCAACAGGCACTCCTGCAGTTCTTCCGTTAACATCCGGTACAATTTTGACAGAAGATCCCGACGGAACCGCACTGAAACCGTTCACATCGAGCACACTGAGAAAAAGATCGTAAACCTGCGCCTTACTTAATGACTGGGTTGAAATCACCGTCACCGTGCCCTTTACCCGTGGGTCAACAATAAAGTTCTTTCCGGTGATCTGGGCTACTTCATTGATCAATGCCGATATATCGGCATCCTTGAGATTCACTTTCCAGTTCGGATCGGCCTGCAAAGCAGGCACAGAAAGAGCCAATCCTAAACCCAGCGCAGCCAGTCTGTATCGAAAATGCCTGATCATCTGCCGTTTAATCCATTCATGGTGGTTGGTTATTCCAAAGGTTTTATCGTATGTGTGGATATCGTTTGAACTGGGATCAGCAGCCGAGTCTGATCCGGATGTAACTTCAGTGATTCAACACGCCCATCGGGACGCCTTATCTGTACCCACTCGGCCGTGATGCCGGCAAGAACTCCACCACCGAGATCATCACCGACATGAAAGAGCTGCGGAGACGGTGATCCGGAACGTAGAATGAGCGCACTGCTGACATGATTTTTCTGATCAAGAAAAACACCTTGCAAGG
The DNA here is from genome assembly GCA_021848605.1 of Pseudomonadota bacterium. Lineage (GTDB taxonomy): Bacteria > Pseudomonadota > Gammaproteobacteria > Pseudomonadales > Moraxellaceae > JAJXWR01. The sequence goes on from JAJZUM010000092.1 coordinate 8,600, forward strand.
TCAAAGGCAGACTGGTTTCTTGATGCAGACCGCTGGAAGCGGCATCAGCTTTCCCCCACCAATCCAAACCAAGCAAAGTAGGCAATGCATCGCCGTCTACCCTCTGGGACTGCAATGGTGACACGAAAGCCATTTGCACAGTTGCCGGATGCGACAAGCGCAGAAACAGCAGCGTACCTTGTTGCGCCATGACCGTCACCGCAACCAGTACGATCAGCAAGCGCAGCCAAAACCCATAGCGAGCCTTAAGAAACCGATTCACCATTGGTCTTGTACCGAAACATCAATGCGGTCAGGATTCCAGGCCTTTCCCTGATAAAGAGGAGAAAGAGCCAGCAATCTTTGTGCTAGATCAACCCGGTAGCGGTGCCCAGGCAAGATTATAAACCGAGCCAAGATAGAACCATCCATTTCATCCAGTTCCCATTGCAACGGATTGGAAGCCTTAATCGTACGCAGGACAACTTCTGGCATCCGAACGCTGTAGGGTTGCCCTTGCAACCCAATACGTGTCATACCTCCGCCATAGTGTAGACTCCCAGACACATTCCAGCGAGCCGGATCGCCAAGATCACCCCAAGCGCGCAATGATCGCACCTGAAGAGCTGAGGAAAAAAGGGTCGAAGGCACGAAATTCATTGGAACCCATGCCGGAATATTCAATCGGGTACTTTCAATGTGCCAATGCTGTGGCCAGGCCGAAATCCTGATTTCGTCGCGATCTTCTCCAACGTGTAACAGACAATCCAGCCCTCGTAGGTCAAAACCGCAGCGCCAACTCAACGGCAACGCATCATCCGCCATCTTCCAGACCACACGACCATCCCAGACAGAACCTTGGGCAGAAACAAACGTCAATCCCGTACCCACACTCATTCGAGCAAGAAGCCATGAGGCCGGAGCATGCACAATAAGTGTCCAGACAACGACCATTACCCCCCAGAGCACGATCAACCCAAAAGGCAGTGACCGGCGAACCAACAAGGCAGAAGATTCGTCAGTCCTTAAATTCCGGGAAAAATCGAGCATTGCAGAAAGTCCATGGTTCTTTATAATCGCCCGGTATTTCTTCGCAAACCGGGAGGCTCTTGTTCATGAATTTAAAAAATACACTCACTGTTCTGCTACTTGCTTGCGCACCTTCCCTGTTCGCCCTCGAAACCATCGACCCCGCACAGATTAATCCCTTGCCAGCAGGAGGTAGCGGCAATCTGGAAGCTTCGCTGAGCGGATACAGTGGCAATTCCAGTGAAAACACCCTAAGCAGTGGTGGACGTCTCGACTATCAAGCCAATACCACGCTTATGAGTTTAAGTGGGGATTATACCCGAATACGTACCGGTGCGTCACAGCCTGTCCATCAGAGCTGGATTGATGGCCATTATGTTGATGAGTTCAGACATGGCCTTGCTGCCGAAGCATTTCTGAATTACCAGGAAGACCTGCTACGCTCGCTTGCCAATCGAACACAGGTTGGTGCAGGCGCCCGCTTTACCCTGGATTACGAACAGGATTTGCGTGCCTTATATCTCAATATTGATGGACTACACGAATGGCAAGCGCAGCGCTTTGAGTCTCAGGATTATTGGCGAGGAAATCTAGGGCTTACCTACAAGAGACAAATCAGCCCGCAAGCACGCTTTATTGCCGACCTGCGTTATCAGCCCAAACTATCCGACTGGAATAATTATAATGTATTCGATGACCTGGTTATAGACGTCAATATAACGCACTCTTTATCACTTAATGTCGGTATCCGCAACGAATACGACAATACACCTCCCGCATTCATTCATCATAACGACACGGTGTATGAAACCGGGGTTCGGCTACAATTCTGAAGAACCAGGGTGATGAGCACGTTGTGCCCGTCACCTTTCATGGCAATTTGCAACATGAATCGCTTAATGAGCTAAAAATTCATCCAGATTTCGCCCTTGATCGAGAAGGCCCTTCAACCAACCTGGACGCTTTCCTCGGCCTGACCATGTTTCTGTGGCGTTTTGGGGATTAACGTATGACTTTCCTGATGCCGATGCGGCACGAGATGACTTGCGAGCCACAGGGGCATCCTGAAAAACCACCCGAAGATTATGTTCCCGGGCAATACGCAAAATCTCATCTTTGGCTTTTCTAATTTCCTGTTCCGTTCGTTCAGCAATAAGCTGCTGCAAGCTGGCAATCTTCTCCTTGATTTCTTCATTGCTTAATGTATGAATATCATCACTCATTTATGCGACCCCAATTGATTATCAAATATAGCCAATGCATATTAGCGCCTGAAAAG
>JAJZUM010000093.1 GCA_021848605.1 Pseudomonadota bacterium
CTTCTACGCGAGCAACATCTGATGGATCTGACTTTGCTAGATAAGAATTCGGACGCTTTTCAGGATTAAGCTTGACCAACATTCCTGAACATACCATTTGCTCAAATAATGCTTCAGATTCTTCCTGAGACCCGTCACACCAATGGATTTGAGCAGGCTCGGTCAGTGCGGCAATTTTTGCCACCCATTCAACAAGTTTAGAGTTTTTAACAAAAGATGGTACATTTAGTATTGGATGTGTCATCAATCGTGTCCGATCTTGGTGGTATAAGGAATGGCTGGATATTATACGCTTCAATATGTCTTTTTAGAACACCATAAAACCATAGTTCGAGATCAGTGAGGCATGTAGGATAGCCGTGACTAATCACAGAGTCCTTAGTTCGACACGGGATTGCCAAGCTTCAGATTTCAGCAATCAAAGGTTGAAGTTCCCATCAACACGGTATATGGGCTCCAAATACAAAATGCTGGAGCATATTTGGGGTATAGCTAAACAACTTGAATTTTCAACCGTTGTTGATCTTTTTTCAGGCTCAGGTGCTGTGTCCTATTTGTTTAAATGTCACAACAAACAGGTGATTGCAAATGATTATTTACATATGGCAGCCAATATTGCTGTTGCCCTGATTGAAAATCGTTCCGAAAAGCTCTTGGAAGATGATGTTTTATTATTGACATCGAATACGAATCAATCAGATTCTTTCGTTACACGAACGTTTGAGGGGATATATTATGTGCGGGAAGATAATGAATTTATTGATCTTGTTCGATGTAACATTGCAAGCCTTGGGCATCCTTTTAAACAAGCCTTGGCGAGGGCGGCACTTATAAGAGCTTGTCTCAAAAAACAGCCGCGAGGAATTTTTACCTATACAGGTTTACGCTATGACGATGGTCGCGGGGATTTGCGACGAACCTTACGTGAGCATTTCTTTATTGCCGTAACAGAGTTGAATGAAGCTGTTTTCGATAACCTTCGGGATAATAAGGTGTATCAGATGGATGCTCTTGGCTTGATTGTGCCTGACCATGCATTAATTTATATGGATCCTCCTTATTTTTCAGCATTTTCTGATAATGACTACGTTCGTAGGTATCACTTGGTGGAGGGCATTGCCTGCAACTGGCGTGGTGTGGATATACAGATGCATACCAAAACAAAAAAATTCAAAGGCTATCCCAGTCCTTTTTCCTCAAGATCAGGTGCGAAAAATGCCCTTGAAACACTTTTTGAACGTTACCGGAATCATCCCATCATGCTTTCCTATTCATCGAATAGTTATCCTGATAAAGAATCAATTCTAGGTATGCTCAAAAGCCATAAAAAAACCGTGGATGTTGTACCACTGGATTATCTCTATTGCATTGGAAACAAGAAATCACGTCGACACAACAAGGTTCAAGAATTTATCTTTGTTGCCAGCTAGCTGGTTTTTCGACCTACACACAATAAGCAACAGATTTTCCACACGAGCTGAACTATACTCCGGCAATGGCTGAAGAGGAAATGTTTTCTAAGGACGATCGAAACCGTGGCTTACAACAAGAACATATTTAAAGGATTTATGGGGCTGATTTGCCTGGCATTGATCGCCTCGTGCAGTTCCGTTTCTACCCAAAAATTAAGTGCCAAAGAACGCCTTTTGCCTGCTGGAGAGGCGCACGAACCTGTTTATGCCCAATTGCATAAAAATGGGAAAATCTGGAGATTTGTGCATCTTTCGCCAACTCCTCCCCAGGATGATTTTTATGTAGAACTGGACAACATGGCTCCAGGAAACCTGCCTCATGAAAAAGATACTGTTCGGGGCTTGATGGGGTTAATGCCAACACGCCAACGACATTCACTACTTCCAGTTCAGGATCCACTTCTTCAGTACCGGCCAAGTATTGTACAAATGGCAGAAATGTATTCGGTCGGATTGATAATTGTTGTTCCTGGTTCTGTTCTTGGAACAGTTTTTTCGGTGTTTTCTCTAGATTCAACTGACCTTGGATGGGTTTTCCCTATGTATGGCACCAGTGCTCCCAGGGAATATTCGTATGAGCACATTATTGAAAAGGCGAAGAAAACCGATCAATTGTCAGAGCATTGGGTAAGTCTTCAACGTCAATATGATGATCTTGTTCGCGATGAACAACGCTCTGAGAAGAATGCGAAAGAACAAATTGCCCTCTATGAGCATCAGTATGATCAAATTGATGCAGAAAGAAATCAACGAATCCGGCAAAACTTACTGGATTCATTGCAGGTAAGTTTTGATAATCAAAGTGGCTGGAATGCCCCGAGCCCAGAGCAGCTGAAATCTTGGATTCGCGTCGCTTCCATTGAGCCACTCAAAAGGCCAATTCTCAAGATAACTCCTCAATGGCCTGAAATTTTCCCGGCTGAGAATGTTGAGGCTTTCAGAAGACGTCTTGATCTGGCAACAAGCAATTATACGAGCGCCAAGAATAAATTAGATCAACAGGTTGCTGATGCTCGAAGTTATGTTACTTCGTATAGCCGCAGGTCAATGCTTAATGATGCACGAATTCGTATAGACCATGATTTTCTTGCGGATAAACTTCAGGGATGGCAATATTTTGAGCCAACGTTGCCCGGCGATGCACTTATCATGAAAGCTGGGAAAGTTCGTAATATTTCCTGTTATTGCGTTACGTTGAAGGCTAGACAGTTTTTTCATGTCATCCCACCCACGTATCATATGGCTGATGAGCGTGTAAGTGTCGATTGGGATGGGCATTCACTGGTTGTTTTGAATCAATCCAAACAGAATATTGCGGTTGATCGCGTTGAAATTGATTTTAATGGACAGAGTTCATCAAAGGATACCGAAAAAGATGGTCAATCGCTTCTTGCTCCCGGCTCGCTAATTCGTATTAGAGGACTGGATCATACCTTTGATGGCTCAAGTTTTATTGTGAGCCGGGATCAGGCTGCGAAGATTCAGGTGCCTTTTTATGTCAAGGTCCAATATCATGATACTGCCAATAATCAAAGTTATCGCTTGGCCAATTTCAATGCATTGAATCTACTGACCATGCTACAGCAGATGGACCTTCAATAAGGTTAATTCTGCCAGAAAACCTTCCAGATATGGCAAGAATACAGAAATTGCTGGCCTTTGCATACTTTTTGTATTATATTGCACGGTTTTATTTTAAGTGAAGAGTGCTCGGACAGGGCGTGTTCTGGTTGGGAAGACTGGTACGGCATTCCTTGATGTTTTAATTTTGTAAAATTATAAGCACTGATATCTTAAATGACCGTACGACACGAACGAAAGTTGCAGACTCGCATGTCGATCATGGATGCTGCATTAGATCTTCTTGAGGAACGACGCAGTTTCTCAAGTTTAAGTCTTAGAGAAGTGGCTCGTGAGGCAGGATTGGTTCCAACTGCTTTTTATCGCCATTTTGCAAGCATGGATGAACTTGGTCTGGCTCTTGTGCAATCTACTTCGGAACGTTTACGCGAATTGATGAGACAGGCTCGCAGTAGTGCAATGCATCGTGAAGTACTTATTTCAACAAGCATTCAAGTCTTTCAGGGGTTCGTACAGGCAAATCGGCGGGAATTTGGATTTGCGATTCGTGAACGATTTGGGGGGTCAGCAGTCATCCGACATGCGATTAACAAGGAAATGGAGCGTTTTATTCTCGATTTGTCGGCAGATTTACTGAAATTTCCCATGTTTTCGAAAATGTCACAGATTGATCTTAAAATGATTTGCAATCTTCTGGTAAGTACTGTGGCCAATGCAGCAGGCGAGCTTCTGGAGGTTCAGGGTGAAGATAGTTTGCGTTCCTCAGCCTGCAGGGACATGCTGGTCAAACAACTTCGCCTTATTATCTTGGGGGCTCTGGCTTGGTCACCAAAGTCAATTGAAGGATAATCCAAGACTTTAGTTATAATTATATGAGATCGGAGCTATTGGATATTACCAGCCAATCCCGAATTCTTGCGCTAAAGATCCGTCGTTTAATGATGAATTCAAGAGAGTCAAAATGAGTCCGGAGCATATATTCGATGTCATTGTAGTCGGTGGGGGTCATGCAGGCACAGAAGCTGCCTTGGCAGCGGCCCGCATGGGATGTAGAACCATGCTGATTACCCATAACATCGAAACCCTTGGCCAGATGAGTTGTAATCCGGCCATTGGAGGTATTGGTAAGAGCCACCTGGTTCGTGAAATTGATGCAATGGGTGGAGCCATGGCTTTGGCAGCTGATCAGGCAGGAATTCAGTTTCGAGTACTTAATGCCCGTAAAGGACCAGCGGTACGCGCTACGCGAGCGCAAGCAGATCGGGTTCTCTACAAGTCTGCAATTCGCCAACTCATTGAGGAGCAAAATAATTTGTTTCTCTTTCAGCAAAGCGTTGAAGATTTTTTGATGCTAGGCGATAAAATTACTGGGGTTGTAACTCAAAGTGGCTTGCAGTTTCGCGCCAGAAGTGTTGTTTTAACTGCCGGAACCTTTCTTGCGGGTGTTCTGCACATGGGTATGAATCATTATTCGGGAGGGAGAGCAGGCGATCAATCCTCTGAGGGCTTGGCCCGGTTTCTAAGGTCAACATCTCTTCGCGTTGGACGACTTAAAACAGGAACCCCTCCACGTATTGATCGAAGAAGCATTGATTTTTCAAAGCTGCAGATTCAGCCTGGGGATGAGCCACTGCCTGTAATGTCCTTTATGGGACGCCGGGAAATGCATCCCCGACAAGTACCATGTCACATCACCGCAACGACTCCAAGGACGCATGAAATCATTCGAGATAATCTTGATCGTTCTCCTATGTATTCAGGTGTTATTGAAGGCATAGGGCCGCGTTATTGTCCATCGATTGAAGATAAGATTCATCGTTTTGCAGATAAGGATTCACACCAGATTTTTCTGGAGCCTGAGGGTCTTAATACCCAGGAAGTTTACCCAAATGGAATATCAACATCGCTGCCTTATGATGTTCAGGTGGATTTGGTACGAAGTATTCCGGGCCTGGAGCAGGCACATATAACGCGTCCAGGATATGCTATAGAGTATGACTTTTTCGACCCCAGAGACTTAAAACATTCCTTGCAATCGAAATTTGTGCAAGGACTTTTTTTGGCTGGTCAGATTAACGGTACAACCGGATATGAAGAAGCTGCTGCCCAGGGATTAGTGGCTGGTATTAATGCAGCGCTTTATGCTCGGGAACAGAATCCGTGGATACCGCAGCGTGACAATTCCTACATGGGCGTGATGATTGATGATCTGATCACCCATGGAACTCGCGAGCCCTACCGAATGTTTACATCAAGGGCTGAATTTCGTCTCATGCTCCGCGAAGACAATGCGGATTTACGGTTAACGCCTGAAGCCAGGAAACTTGGGCTCATTGATGATCAGCGATGGAGTTTTTTTTGCAGCAAACAAGAGGTATCCCGATCAACGCTTGCATGGATGAAATCAACCTTTATTCATCCCGGGAGTAGCGAGTCCAAAGCTCTCGAAGAGCTGACGGGTGAAATTGTTCAGCGCGAGGCTAATCTTGAGGAACTTCTACGTCGACCTGCCATAACCCTTCAAGTTCTTCTGAAGGTAGTGCGCCAAGAAGTTGCCGAGGATGCGATGATCCAAATTGAAACGGACACAAAATACGCAGGATATATAGCGCGACAGGCCGATGAAGTTGAACGTTTACGCAAACACGAGTCTATGCTTCTACCCGATGACGTTGATTATTCTAAGGTCTCTGGATTGTCTCGTGAGGTTGTTCAAAAGCTGACTGAGGTCAAACCACGTACGTTGGGCCAGGCTTCACGAATTCCTGGTATGACTCCAGCAGCCTTGTCATTGTTGATGATCCACATTAAGCGCAAAACGGATCTTAAAAAGGCGGGATGATGGAAGACGTTCCGCTGAAGATATTGCTTCAGGCCGTAGCCTCGAGGATTCCCTGTGGTCTAGAGGAAATCCAAATGCAGCAAATACAGAAATTTGTTGATATGTTGGTGCATTGGAATGAAGCATTCAATCTTACCGCTGTGCGAAGCGTAGAGGAGATCCTTGTTAAGCATGTCCTCGACTCGCTGAGTGTCAGGGAACATGTATCCTACCCCTTGCTTGATGTGGGTACAGGGGGGGGCTTTCCCGGAGTTGTTCTTGCGATTGTTGCTCCTGAGAGGAGCATAACGCTCTTAGATTCAAATGGAAAGAAAGTGCGTTTTCTGAAACAGTGTGTTCATGAGTTACGATTGGATCGTGTACACGTTGTACATAGCAGAATTGAGTCTATAAAAAAGGAGCAATTTCCCTGTATCGTAAGTAGAGCCTATGCAAGCTTGGACCTGATGGCACATTCCTGCCAGCATGTACTGTCTCCTGATGGGGAGATGGTTGCAATGAAAGGTAAATATCCAGAGAACGAATTGAGAGCTCTTCCTGATGATATAATCGCTGTGGACATTAAGCGTGTCGAAGTGCCTTTCTTGCAAGAGGAACGGCATATTGTCAGGATGAAGATTCGTCATCGGGGCTCGGAGTAGACCATGGACAAAATTTTTGCGGTCGCCAATCAGAAGGGTGGCGTTGGTAAGACAACAACAAGTGTTAATCTGGCTGCATCGCTTGCAGTGGCAAAACGCAGGGTTCTGCTCGTAGACATGGATCCCCAAGGTAACTCGACAACAGGCTCAGGGGTAGACAAGTACGCCCTCAAATATTCAATGTATGATCTCCTGACACGCAAGATGCAATCGCACGAAGTTTTGATCAAAAATCACGGTTCAGGATATGATTTGCTGCCTGCAAATGGTGATTTGGTTGCCGCTGAAGTCGAGCTGATGAGTGCCATTGGTCGGGAGCTACGTCTGCGTCAGGCGCTCGAAAACATTCGTGACAATTATGATCTGATTTTAATTGATTGCGCTCCTTCCCTTAGTGTACTCACAATAAATGCACTAGTGGCAGCTCAGGCGGTCATTATACCGATGCAATGTGAATACTTCGCTTTAGAGGGACTGGCAGCCCTAAATCAGACTATAGAACAGGTCGCCGAAGGTATAAATCCCGGTCTTCATATTTCCGGCATACTTCGAACCATGTTTGACCCACGCAATACCTTATCCACAGATGTTTCTGACGAGCTTCAGAAACATTTTCCAGCACAGTTGTTTGAGACGATTATCCCAAGAAATATACGATTGGCAGAAGCACCTGCCCATGGAAAGCCAGCATTGCACTATGACAAGACTTCCCGTGGTTCTCTGGCATATCTGGCATTGGCGGCGGAAATTTTGAGGAAACAGAATCGGGTTACGGCACCGACTGCAGCCTGAGGAGTAAAATCAAACGTGAATACCAAGAAAAGAGGATTATCAGGTGGCAGAGGACTTTCAGCGCTGCTTGGACAGGCCAAAGAAGCTGTAGCTGAAGTGGCTGCTGTTGAGGATGGGAAAATTGTTGACGGCGAACTGCGCAAAATTGCCATTCATAGTTTGCAAAGAGGCATGTATCAACCACGTCGTGATCTAGATGCTGATGCCCTTGCTGAATTGGCTGCCTCGATAAAACAACATGGTGTCATGCAGCCTATCGTTATTCGTAAACGTAATGATGAATCCTTCGAAATTGTTGCGGGGGAAAGACGCTGGCGCGCTGCACAAATTGCCGAACTTGAATTTATTCCGGCGATTATCAGGGATATCAGTGATGAAACAGCTGCCATCATGGCACTGATTGAGAATATTCAAAGAGAAGATCTTAATCCGCTTGAGCAGGCAATGGCACTGCAGAAAATGGCGGAAGAATTCAAACTGACACATGAGAAACTTGCCGATACCGTTGGAAAATCCCGGGCGAGCGTCACAAATCTTTTGCGGATGCTTCAGCTGGAGCCCGAAGTCAGGCTTTTGCTCGAGCGTGGCGATCTTGATATGGGGCATGCTAAGGCGCTACTGGGACTATCAGAACAAGATCAGGTGGATGCAGCCAAGATAGTCGTTGGTAAAGCGCTTTCAGTTCGACAGACAGAGGAGCTTGTTCGAAAAATTCAGCAAAGCCCAAAGTTGCCACCTAAAACGAATCATAAAAAGGAGGATCCTGACATTACTCGACTCATGGATCAGCTAAGTGAGCGGTTGGGTGCTGCTGTAAAGATCAACCATGAGGATTCGGGTCGTGGACGCGTCGTCATATCCTATCATTCGCTTGAGGAGCTTGATGGCATCTTGTCGCATTTTCATTGAGTATTGAGATGCGTCAAGAAAAGGTGATGAGGGATGACTGAAAAAATTGTAAAGGTTGCGAATTTTGTGGCTAATGCATATAATCCGCGCGCTTGACTGGAATATGTGAACAATTTTTTAAAAGGCTCTTGAATTGGACAAAGGAAGCAAGCTCCTTAATCAAGAGTGGCGGTGGCAAGAAACAGCTGGATTACTTGCATCCCAGGTGATATTAGCTGGAATTGCAGTAGTGCTGATTTCCAGAGTGTCACCAGGTGGTGAGGCTGCATCACTTGAAGGGTCGGTTTTGACCATTGCAGCACAGATTGTGTGGCTCATCCGGAGTAGGCATCATCAAAACTCTGGTGGGATACAGGCTCCCGAAATGCTGGCAGCCATGTACAGGGCAGAATTGGAAAAAATTATAGTCTCGGTTTCTGGATTGCTTATCCTTTTCAGCATACACAAGGGTAAGTCAGCACTGGCCGTACTTTTTGGTTATATCGTCCCTCAGGGAGGGATGTGGTTGTTTTGGGCCGTAGTGCAGTTGCGTAGGATGATGGGAAATCTCAGGTGAATTATGGCACTGACGTCGAGTGAATATATCAAGCACCATTTAACCAATCTGACTTGGGGCTGTGACGCCGGTCACTGTGGTTTTGCTGCAAGTATGGAGCAGGCTCACGCCATGGGCTTTTGGTCCGTTCATGTGGACAGTATGTTGTGGGCAATTATTTGTGCGATGGGTCTGGGCTGGATGCTTCGTAGTGTCGCAGTAAAGATGCAAGCAGGTGTACCGAGAGGTCTACAGAATCTGGTTGAGGTTCTTGTTGAGTTCGTTGATAGCTCAGTCAAGGAGAGTTTCCAGGGCAGGAAAGCGAGTGCCATGGTTGCTCCAATGGCGCTAACCCTGCTCCTTTGGATCTTTGTCATGAACTTTTTAGACTTGGTTCCTGTTGATATTCTTCCCATGATCTTTCAAAGTGCCGGTGTTGAACACATGAGGGTGGTTCCCACAACTGACCCAAATATAACGCTTGGTATGGCTACCTTTGTGTTCTTGTTGATTATCGGATATAGCATTCGCTTTAAAGGAATCGGTGGTTTTGTTGGAGAGCTAACCCTGCATCCATTCAATCACCCTGTATTTATTCCCTTTAATCTTCTTCTTGAGGGAGTAAGTCTTTTGGCTAAACCCATATCACTGGGCATGCGATTGTTCGGTAATATGTATGCAGGTGAACTAATTTTTATTCTCATATGTACCATGTACCCCACAAATATTGGCCTTGGTGCTTTTGGGGGTGTGCTGCAATGGGCTTGGGCTGTATTTCATATCCTCATTATCACCTTGCAGGCATTTATTTTCATGATGCTTACCATTGTGTACATGAGTGCGGCTCAGGAAGTACATCACTAGGTTTATTGACTGTTTAAACAAGTAGAGGTGAAAAATGGAGACTGTTCTTGGTTTGACGGGTATAGCTGTCGCGATCTTGATTGGTGCAGGTGCCCTAGGTACAGCGATTGGCTTTGGTCTTCTTGGTGGAAAGTTCCTTGAAGGATCAGCAAGACAGCCTGAACTTGCTCCAATGCTGCAAACTAAGATGTTTATCGTTGCTGGTTTGCTTGATGCGATTTCGATGATTGGCGTTGGTATTGGTCTCTATCTTTTGTTTGCAAATCCATTTATTGCGCAGCTGGCTCAACACGTTGCCAAATAATGGTGATCGTTTAGACAGAAGCTGGAGTGGGTCGGTCAGGACGGCCAATAGTGAATGAATGAGGTGGCGGCGTGGATATCAACGCAACATTGTTGGGGCAGTTACTTTCCCTCGCGGTTTTTGTGTGGTTTTGTATGAAGTATGTTTGGCCACCCATTACCAACGGATTGGCCGAGCGTCAGCGGAAAATTGAGGAAGGGCTGCAGGCAGCGACAAAAGCAGAAGAAAAGCTGATGTCGGCACACGACCAGGCGGCCGATGAGATCAAGGATGCAAAGCAGCAGGCTTTGCAACTGATTGAACAAGCAAGCAAACGTGCTGAAGTGATTATTGAAGAAGCCAAGCAATCAGCGTTGGCAGAACAAAGTCGTATCAAGGCTGCTGCTCAGGCTGAACTTGAACAGGAACTTAGCAGAGCCAAAGACCAGTTGCGTGCGCAGGTTGCCAATTTAGCTATTGTTGGTGCCGAAAAGATTCTTTCCGCCGAAGTCGATCGCAGTCGACATGAAGCCATGCTTAATGAACTTGCCGGCCAGCTTTAAGCCAGGAGAAAGTCATGACTGAATTGGCGACACTGGCTAGGCCATATGCTAAAGCTGTATATGCCTTGGCTGTCGAGCGGCAGAATATTGATGCCATAAGCCGGGATCTCGCTGAATTGTCAGCTTTGATTCGGGATGAGTCTTTAATAAGCTATATCGGTCAACCTCGTCTTACAGCCGCTGAGCAGTCAGAAATTCTATGTCGGGCACAAGGAAACACTTTGACGGCAGAGGCACAAGGACTGGTTCGTGAACTTGCTCATTACAAAAGATTGAGCCTGATTCCTCACGTGCAGGGACAATTTGAAGCATACGTGCGGGAACATTTGGGAAGTATGGA
>JAJZUM010000094.1 GCA_021848605.1 Pseudomonadota bacterium
CCTGGGTACTGGCCGCTGCCTATCGTGCTGGTGTTGATCGGGTATTCCGGGTGGGAGGTGCTCAGGCCGTTGCGGCTCTGGCTTTTGGCACGGACACCATTCCTGCGGTTGACAAGATTGTTGGGCCAGGCAATATCTATGTGGCGACAGCCAAACGCCAGGTTTTTGGTAAGGTGGGCATCGATATGATCGCCGGCCCTTCAGAGATATTGGTCTATGCGGATGCCAGTGCCCCGGCGGATTGGCTGGCCATGGATCTGTTTTCTCAAGCAGAACATGATGAACAGGCACAGTCAATCCTGATCAGTTCGGACGTTGAGGTCCTTGACCGGGTTGAGCGCGCCATGCTCAGCTTGCTGCCGGGCATGCAACGTAAAACCATCATTCAGGCATCGGTCAAGGCGCGTGCTGCCCTGATTCATGTGCCTGACGAGGCGACGGCGCTCAATATGATCAACACGATTGCTCCTGAACACCTGCAACTGGCTTGTGCCAATCCTGAGGCACTATTGCCAAAAATTCGTCATGCCGGAGCCATCTTTTTGGGTATTCATACCCCGGAGGCGCTTGGTGACTATTGTGCAGGTCCTAACCATGTTCTGCCGACATCGGGTACAGCACGATTCTCGTCCCCACTTGGTGTTTATGATTTTCAAAAGCGTAGCAGCCTGATTGCACTGGGCCCAAGAGTTGCAAGTTCATTAGCTCGCCAGGCTTCGGTTCTGGCCCGTGCTGAGGGGCTTGAGGCGCATGCCCGTTCAGCGGAGTACCGTATTGCTGCCAGGGACGGTTCTTGAGTGAGGTATCGAGGAGAACGTATGCAAAAACTGCGTAATCTTAGTCTGGCTGTTATTATTTTTTTTCTGTTGCTCAGTTTGTACAAGCATCGTGATAGTTGGCTCGGTAGAATTGGAGAAGAGTTGCCCGGTCTTCCCGCCCGGACGGTGACTTTGCATAGTGTGAGCCCGGATCCGGCAATCCTGCGTGGGAGTGGTCCTGTTTCCTATGCGGCGGCGGTACGTCAGGCAGCTCCAGCGGTGGTTAATATTTACACCACAGAAGAGATTCATCTGCATCCTGTGACACCTGACCTGTTTTTTCAGCGCTTTTTTGGTACCTTGCCGACGTTAACACAAAAGCGCCAAGGATTGGGTTCAGGGGTCTTGGTGAGTGCCGACGGATATATTTTGACCAATAATCACGTGATTGCAGGTGCGGACAGTATTGTGGTGGCTTTATCTGATGGCCGAGAAACACAGGCGAAAGTGGTTGGTGCTGACCCGGATACAGATATCGCTGTCCTGAAAATCACTTTGGATCATGTGCCAGTGGCCCGATTGCGCCTCGGTCCGCCACTGCAGGTTGGTGATGTGGTCTTGGCTATTGGCAATCCCTTTGGTTTCAGTCAAAGTGTAACGCAGGGTATTGTCTCTGCTCTTGGCCGACAGGGCCTTGGGATCAATACGTTTGAGGATTTTATACAAACGGATGCAGCTATTAATCCAGGTAACTCAGGCGGTGCCCTGATTGATGCCCTTGGTAATGTCATTGGCATTAATTCAGCCATTTACTCGCGAAGTGGTGGCAACATGGGCATTGGTTTTGCTATTCCGATCGCACTGGCTAAGGATGTGATGGCCCAGATTATTGCCCATGGTCGAGTTGTACGTGGTTGGCTCGGTATTGGACTGGCCATGCAGAACGGCTTGGGGGCTCGTGTGATTCCTCAACCTGTCATCATTGATGCCATGGTACAGGGTGGGCCAGCCGATCAGGCCGGAATCTTGCCGGGGGACCGGATTTTGACCATTGCGGGTGAGAAAGTTCAAGATTCTGAGCAAGCTATTCATAAAATTGCAGTGCTAACTCCGGGAACGTTGGTACCCATGGATCTGCAACGCAATGGTCATATGATATCGGTAAGGGTACGTGTTATGGAGCGCCCTCAGGAACAGGTTGTTCCCGCTGCGGTCGATAACCCTTAGAAGGGTAAGGAAGTGTGCTATGGCTGTTGCTCTGAGGCAGCTGATTGAACGACTGGATAGGGAACTGCAACCAAGTCGATGGAATGATTATGCCCCCAATGGATTACAAGTAGAGGGTCGCCCTTGGGTTGAACGTCTGGTGACCGGTGTGACGGCTTCACAGCGCTTTATTGAGCAAGCTTTAGCCATGGATGCGGATGCTGTTTTGGTACACCACGGCTTGTTCTGGCGAGGCGATTCACCCGTTGTTACGGGTATGAAAAAAAGACGTCTGGCAACCTTGCTTGGAGCAGACCTCACGGTCTTGGCTTATCATCTGCCGCTTGATGCTCATCCACGTCTGGGGAATAATACTCAGCTGGCTTTACGTCTGGGTTTGCCGTGTTCTGGCGTGTTTGCCGATGCTTCCGGGCGTGAGTTGATTCAGTGGGGTGCCTTTAGTGAGCCGATGGCGGCTAGTGTTTTTGCGGAACATGTCAGTCATGTTCTGGGGCGCAGTGTACAGCACATCCCTGGTGGAACAGCCTGGATCCAGCGCATTGCCTGGTGCACGGGTGCAGCACAGCAAGGTATCCAGATCGCAATTGAGCAGGGTATGGATGCTTACTTGAGCGGTGAAATCAGCGAGCCAACCGTACATGCGGCGATGGAAAGCGGTATTCACTACTTCGCTGCAGGTCATCATGCGACCGAGCTTTATGGCATACAGGCTTTAGGTGCGTGGGTGGCTCAGGAGTTGGGTATTGAACATCATTTTATTGATTGTCCGGTTGATGTCTAATGGTAGGTTGAAACAAGGCCAAGATCTGCAAAAGCCCGTTCAATGCGCTGCTGTAAGGATTCCAGGGTAAATTTTTGCAAATGAGTGGGTTCCAGACTTGGAACCGGCCAACGTGACTTGTCCTGTAGCTGGAGCATCAGATTTCTGAAATGAGCACCTTGATCCTGGCGTGGATCGGTGTACAGAAGTCCGGTGCGTTCATGGATGATGGTTTCGCTGAAGGGTGGAGCATGGATGGCAAGAACAGGACAATTACATGCCTGTGCTTCCAGAATGTTAAGACCGAGTGCTTCTTGCTCGGGAAGTCCGGAAAGCACAAAATCCACTTGGGCATAAACGGTAGTAACCTCGGGCTGAAATCCCCAGAAACGAACCTGTTTGTGCGCTGGACGCAAGGCCTTGCGCAGATCGCGAACTGATGCATAACCGCCTGCCCCAAAAATCTCCAGCGACACATCGGGAAACTCTGCCAGAATAGGTGCAAGTATACGAAACATAAGCGGAAACTGTTTGATCGGAGTCAGCCGGGAAACCAAGGCTAGTGTCAGTGGAGTGCGTTTATGGAAGATGGGGCGGGGTAAGAAAGGTTGAATCAGTGGTTCGAGTTTGGAGAGCAATAGGTCTCGGCCTTTGCGTCGGTCCCAGTCGTAACGAGAGTTGCGGTAGATCGGAGTCAATGCGTCTTCCGGTTTTGGTACTACGTCAGCGACGCCATACCAAGGCTCGTGCCAAGCATAGCTGACACCTGCATCATGAAGTGACTGAAGCACATAGTTGGAAACAGCAAAAACCTTGGTATAGCCTTCATAAGAGTCTGCTGCAAAATCATAGAGAGGCATGTGAACCATCGCCAGCAAGCAATGCCTTGGGCTCAGGCGCTGGCGCAGGCCCAATGGCAAAGGGCCATGACTGAGTATCACCTGAGGAGCATCAGGTAGAGCGCGCTCCAGGTCAGCAACATCATCCAGCGGAACAAGGGTGCATGATGATAACTGTAGGCGCTGCAGGCGTTGCCAGTATGTAGCCTTACGGTGTACAAAAAGAACTGTTTGCCAACCCATCCGGGCTAAGGCCTCAACCAGAAAGCGAGTATAAACCTCTCCGCCACCAAAGTAAGGGTTCATACTGACCTGATAGCAGACTGGCATGTGTTCAGTCCTTAAACTGCTGGTTTGTGTGGTGCTCCCTTAACAGTTCATGGTAGCGTTCAAAGGCTAGTCGTGCGCCGAACTGACAAACAATTTCAGCGCTGGTACGTGCCGCAAGTTGTCCCGATGCCTCTGGAGACATCTCATGGGTACGTCCATAAAGATAGCTTCCTGCAAAGGCATCGCCAGCTCCATTGGTATCAATAGGCTTCACCAGAAACGGGGCGATGTTATAGATCTGATCGTTGGTCACAATAAGGGCTCCTTCGGCACCCAATGTAATGATCAATTCTCGAGTCAAGGCTCCGAGTTGGGTTGCGGCCTGGCGAAGATCCTCGCAGTCTGCCAGAAGGCAGGCTTCTTCGGCATTGCAGAACAGCATATCGACACCCTCACCGATCAGGTCGAGCAACTCTGTTCGAAAAAAACGGGCCATGGAAGGATCAGAACAGGACAGGGCAGTGGGTACATGGGCAGCCTTGGCCAAAGTTCGCGCCTGATGGGCCGCTGCCCTGGCACTGGGCGATGGAGCGAGGTAGCCTTCAAGATAGAGCCATTTTGAGTGTGTCAGAGCTTGGGCATCAAGGTCATCGGGACCAACGTCAGAGGTTACACCCAGATAGGTTTGCATCGTCCGTTCAGCATCTGGAGTAACTAAAACCAGACAGGTACCCGTATGTCCCTGGTTGACGATGCAATTGTCATTAAACCCGATGCCAGCCTGGTTCAGGCTTGTTCGAAAATAGTGGCCTGTATCGTCATTGGCAATGCGGCAGGAATAAAAGGCCCGCCCGCCAAATCCCGCCAAAGTATAGGCAGAATTAGCAGCCGAACCCCCAGGGGTACGTTTGATGCAGTCACATCCAGCTTCTAGAGCCGACAGTAGCCTGGCACGTTGCTGGAGATCCATCAGAGACATCATGCCCTTGCTCAGGTCGTATTTCTGCAGAAATGTGTCAGAGACCGCAAATTCAAGATCTACCAGTGCATTTCCGAGGGCATAGACGTCGTAATGTTTCATGAAGGCGTTCCTGTTCTGGTATGCTAGATCGTCAAGTCTATCATGGCTGAATGCGGGTGACGATGCTGCGTGCAGATGGGGCGTTTGGATGAACGATTTCGACCGGCAAAAACAGGATGGCTTTGTACTGGCCTTGCTTGTACTGGTCTTGTTGGCAGCGGTCTTGTTGGCCGGTATCTGGCTTTATCAGCTGGATCAGTTTGTTCGTCAATCCTTTGAACAGCATCGCTGGGTCTTGCCGGCCAAAGTATATGCCCGCCCGATGGAGCTCTATGAAGGCGCCACCATCAGCGCAGATGAACTCAGGAATGAGCTGGATCGGTTGCATTATCAGGTGGGTGACATTCGACGTGCTGGACATTGGCTTGATCAAAACGGTGCGCTGTTGGTACATGTACGAGGATTTGTTTTTCCTGACGCGACTGTTCCCGAGCAGGTGTTGCGTCTCACGTTTTCTTCATGTTGCATAACGCACATGGTCAGTACGGTTCCTGGCGAAGATGTTGTCCGTCTTGACCCTATGATTATCGGCAGTCTTTATCCAAGGCAGAACGAAGACCGTATTTTAATGCGTCTTGGCGATGCGCCCCCTGGACTGGTGAACGCGCTTCTGGCCACGGAGGACCGGGATTTCTATCACCATCACGGCGTGTCGATTCGGGGAACGATGCGGGCATTCTGGGTCGATCTTTTGCATGGGCAATTGCGCCAGGGTGGAAGTACATTGACCCAGCAGCTGGTGAAAAATTTTTATCTGAGTGATGCCCGTACCCTTGGTCGAAAACTGCGTGAGATGGCTATGGCAGTGCTGCTGGAACTGCATTATAGCAAGCAGGAAATCCTTCAGGCGTACCTTAATGAAGTCAATCTTGGGCAGGCTGGACAACACTCTATCCATGGCTTTGCCCTGGCCGCTCAATACTATTTCGGTCAGCCTGTGCGTGACCTGAACCTTGATCAAGTTGCTACGCTGGTGGGAATGGTCAAAGGTCCATCGTTGTATGACCCACGGTTGCATCCCCGCTTGGCGTTGAGCCGGCGTAATGTCGTGCTGGCCAATATGATGCATGAGCACATGATTGAACCGAAGCAGTTCACGGAACTTAAGCTACAACCCTTGAGGGTGTTGCGTCATCCCAATGCATCCGGTTCGCTTTTTCCGGCCTTTGTGGATGTCGTTCGGATGCAGTTACAACAGGAATATCGTGATCAGGACTTAGCCAACGAGGGACTAAGAATTTTTACGACGCTAGATCCGCGCGCTCAGTTGGCCGCTGATGATGCCATGCATCAGGTTGTTGATCAATTACGCCATACCTCCCGTGCCCGCCATGGACTTGAAGGCAGTGTTCTGGTGAGTAATCCTCAAAATGGGGAACTTTTGGCGCTGGTCGGATCTGCCGATACGGTCTACACCGGGTTTAATCATGCTTTGTTGAGCGCGCGACCGGTTGGTTCACTGCTCAAGCCAGCGATTGATCTGACGGCCTTGTCCAGTCATCATTGGACCTTGGCCAGTACGCTGGACAACACACCCCTTACGCTTACAGATCACGGCCAGGTATGGCAACCGCACAATGACGAGGCTGGAGCACCGCAGGAAGTGACTCTTGAGGACGCTTTGGCGCATTCCTGGAATTTGGCCAATATTCGTCTGGGAATGGCGGTTGGTTTGCCGGCGGTAATTACGACTTTGCATCAGTTAGGTGTTGATGCCAATATTCCGGTACTGCCTTCGATATTGCTTGGAGCTATTAGCCTTACCCCTTGGCAGGTTCTCAACATGTACCAGAGTATCGCTGCCCAGGGATTCCGGCAGCCGGTTCATGCCATTCGGGCGGTGGTGGATAGCCAGAATCGGACATTGGTGCGCAATGATAGCGATACGCTCCAGGTGGCCAATACCAGTGCTGTTTATCTTCTGCAGCATGCCATGCACGCTGTCATGACTTCGGGTACGGCAGCTGCAGCAGGTTTGGCGCTTCCAGCGCAAACGGACATGGCAGGCAAGACGGGTACAACGAATGCCTTGCGTGATAGCTGGTTTGCAGGTTTTACGGGCAATCGGCTGGCAGTGGTTTGGGTGGGTCGGGATGATGACAAACCTATGGGGCTTGCCGGTGCTCAGGGTGCACTGCCCGTCTGGATTCGGTTGATGAAAGAGCTGCACCCAGCGCCGGTGCCCTGGCCTCAACCAGAAGATGTACAATGGGCTTGGGTTAATCCGCAACAGCAAACCTTGTCCGGAGAACATTGTCCCGACGCTCGATACCTGCCTTTTTTTCAGGATACACTGCCAACGCGGATGGATTCCTGTACTTCAGCACCCGCTGATGCAGCCACAGCGTCTGGTGTTGTCCATCATGTCCTTGATACCTTGAAGGGGTTATTTTAGACGGTTATGTTCACGACTCCATTTTTCTCGATATCGCCATTACGCCCGTCTCTGCGCGTTGCCGGACCTGGCTTACTGCTGACGTTGCTGGTTGCCTGTAGCACAGCCACATCGCCCAGGCACAGTCACCTTCCCAAGACATCGACTGCAGTATCTTCACGAGTGTACACACCTGCTCCTGTTGCTGCACCCGGCAACAGCGAAGTTTCAAAACCTTTGATACAGCCACCCGGCTCAGTAACCCCATTAGTGGCTATTCCTGGTGGACCTGCGTATGCTCAGCCTCGACGTGTGGTCTTGAGAGATGGTCGACAAATTCCTGCGGTTCGACGACTGCTGGATCGCGCCGATCTTCGCCACCGGCAACATCGCTGGGATCTTGAGGCACATGATCTGGAACAGGCTCTGCGCATGGCGCCCCAATCGGCTTGGGTGGACTATGACCTGGCGCGATTGCGAATGGCCGAACATCGGCTGGTATCTGCTGAGAACTGGGCTCGCCGCGGATTGCTCTATGCGCGTGATGCTGGTCTGCGCGCCCGTCTCTGGCATCTGCTGGCAACGATTCAGCGGGTTGAGGGGCACATCAATGAGGCCAGACAGTCGGAAGCCCGGGCGGGGCACTAAGTAAATCTCATGTGTTCAACATGTATGTAACACCCAGTCATTTCGGGATTTTTTGATCGAAATTGTGCGGCAAACCCCGGCGTTATCATAGACCCCATTCTTTTCATGGGTTGGCCGGGGAGGATGTCAAGTCTGTTTGGTTCTAAACTGCTACACTTATCTGATAATGAATCATTGGGTGATTTTGTGGCTGAGTGTGCCGATTCTTGGGGACTTGCTTATTTTTTACGTAAAAGCCTGCAAGGCGAAGATCTGGTTGCAGAGGCACGCCAGTGGATGCAGCGCGTTGCCTCGACTGAAGATGCAGGGGACTGGCGAGATGCGGCTTTGGCCATGTTTTGTGTCGGTCAGGAAAAACTTGGTATGGACATGCTATGTCATGCAGTCCAGTTGAGTCCAAATTTTCGACTGCGCCACGGTTCAGATGCGCCACTGCGGCTTCTGATGCTGATGAGCCAGGGCACACTTGATTCGTACACGCCCATCGAATGTCTGCTCGATGATCTGCCTGTATGTGTGTTTCAAAGCTATGTCTCGGTAGATCAGCCGGTATGTTTTGATGATTTGCCTGAACATGATCTGCTCTGGATGGCGGTGGCTGAGTCTCCAGCGCAACGTTCTTTGTTGTATAGGTTGCAGCATCAATTGGAACACTGGCCTCGGCCGGTTATTCATGCTCCGGAGCGTATGTTGGCCTTTAAACGGGACCAAGTGGCGCAGTCTTTGGAAGGTATCAAGGGGCTATTGGTTCCTCAAACACGATGGGTCCCCCGAACTGAGCTGGAGCAGAAGTCAGCTTGGTCAGAGGATTGTCTTCTACGTCCCATGCACTCCCAGGGTGGGCATGGACTGGCCCGGATTACATCCAAGGCTGAGTTAAATGCCTATCTATTGCAACAACACGAAACAGCTTTTTACTGTACTGCATTCGTAGATTACCGCAACGCTCATGGATGGTATGGCAAAATGCGTATCGCCTTGCTCAATGGACAAGCTTATCCCTGTCATTATGCTTTTTCTGAGCAATGGATGGTGCATTATGTCAATGCCAGAATGTATGATGAACCCTCGCGCCGCAAGCTTGAGGAGGCGTGGATGCAGGGTTTTGAGGTATGGAATCAGCCCTACCGCTTGATCTGGCCTGAAATTCAGCAACGACTTGGACTTGAATATGTGTTGCTTGATTTGGCGGAGCTGCCAGATGGTCAGTTGGTTCTATTTGAGGCAGATCCTGCCATGGTGGCTCATCGTATGGATTCCGTGGAGTATTTCCCTTATAAACAGGAGCCGATGCGGCGGTTACAGGAGGCGGTATTGGCATGGCTTAAGTCAAAGGCAGCTGCGGCATGAGTTTGGATGCTGAATTTGCAAACCGGCATAACTTTTCGGCCGGTCCAGGGGTGTTGCCGGAAAAGGTCTTGAATCAGTTAAGCGCAGCCATTCTGGAAGTTCCTGACGTGGGCCTGTCATTGCTGGGTATCAGCCATCGTTCTGAATGGTTCAAAGCGGTTGTGGATGAATGCTGCCAACAAATTCGAACCCTTATGGGGCTTGATGAGGACTGGGCCATACTGCTTTTGCAAGGTGGTGCTACGCAACAGTTCAGTCAGGTACCTGAGCATTTTTTGCGAGGACATACGCAACCGGCTGATTATTTATGCACTGGATACTGGAGTAGCAAATCCCTGCCACCGGCACGACTTTGCGGCCCCATGCGTTGTCTTTGGGATGGTGCTTGCGAGGGGTTTTCATGTTTGCCGGAGCCTTCATTGGCCTGGAATCCCCGGGCACCTTATCTGCACTACATTTCCAATGAAACAGTAGAGGGTTTGCAGTTTGGTTTTGTCCCGGGTCTTGACGAGGTTCCCCGAGTTTGTGATATGTCATCGGATTTTCTGTCTCGTCCGGTCGATGCGTCAAAATTTTCATTGATCTATGCTCATGCCCAGAAAAATCTTGGACCTGCTGGTGTAACCGTTGTACTGGTGCGGCGCAGTTGGCTTCAGGGTAAGGGACGACATTTGCCTGACTATTTGCAGTATGAGGCACAGATTAAGGCCAACTCGATTCTTAATACGCCACCCGTACTTGCTATTTATACGGTTTTGCTTGTGTTACGCTGGTTGCGCCATGATGTAGGTGGTTTGCAAGCAATGGCACAGATCAATGCCCGTAAAGCGGCGATTTTGTACTCAGCACTTGCCCATGGGGCAGATCAGATTCAGGTGCATGCGAATAAAGGTTGTCGCTCGCAAATGAATGTGGCTTTTCGCTTTGGGAACCCGACATTGCAGCAGCGATTTTTAGGTGAGGCTCATGCTGCTGGATTGCACGGTCTGGAGGGTCATCGCAGCATTGGCGGTGTGCGTGTTTCCCTCTACAATGCCATGACTATTCAGTCCGTCCAGGATTTGTCTGATTTCATAACTGATTTTTTCCAGAATTCCTAAAGGCGAGGCCGTTGACGGATGCCATTGACCATCAAAGCAAGAGAGAAGTTATTTGGGGTCAATGGTCCAGACACCTGCCAGGCTCATACTCAGTATGGCGTTCCGGAAGGGGTTTAGCTCGTGGGAACCCATAGTGTCTTGTAAAGGAGAGAACACGTGAAAGATCTTAAGCATAAAGTCGCTGCCATTACGGGAGCAGGATCAGGAATTGGCAAGGCTACGGCCGAGCTGTTGGCAAGCCATGGTTGTCATCTGGCGCTTTCTGATGTCCAGGGGCCAGCATTACAGACTGTTGCCGAGCAATGTCGTCAACATGGTGTGCAGGTGATGACTGATACCGTCGATGTCGCCAATCGGGAAGCAGTTTATGCCTGGGCGGATCGTAGAT
>JAJZUM010000095.1 GCA_021848605.1 Pseudomonadota bacterium
AACTTATCAGCTTGAGGGTGGGTCTACAGCCATGTTGGCGGATGCCAATCTGGTCGACATCCATGCCAGCTGGCGCTGGTTGACCACTTTGGCGGAGCGAAACCAGTTCTTGACCCGACTTGATTCCGGTGGAATCTGGGCCAACCATTGGGATAAGATTCCGCCCACGTTACGTTTTTTTGCTGGAGGTGATCAGAGCATTCGCGGCTATGGCTTTAATGCTCTTGGACCCACCGATGCGTCGGGCAATGTTCTGGGAGGGCACTACTTGTTGGTTGGCAGTGTCCAGTATGGTTACCAGTTACGTCCAAAATGGCGTCCGCATATCTTCTATGATGCTGGTAATGCTTATGATTCCATTCATGATCCGAGTCGAAGCTCAACAGGTTTTGGGGTCTCCTGGAGATCCCCGGTAGGACCGATTACTGTGGACGTTGGTTGGGGACTTCATGATCCATCCCGGCCTGTTCGCTTGCATTTTTATATGGGACCCCCGTTATGATGAGACTGGCCATATGGCTGGAAGAACGTTTGGGTGCCTGGTCCTGGCATTTGCTCTGGATGTTTTGGCGTTTGTTCCTGTTTATGCTGCTTTTGGCTATAGCGCTGTTCTGTACACTTTTGGTGGTGTTAGAAACCCCGCTGGGAACACGCCTTTTTCTTGAAGATCTGCTAGGTCTGAACAGTCATTTCCAGATTCGCTGGCATGCGGGTTCTCTGGATGATCATCTTGTACTTGACCGTATTGACTGGCAGGCGCGCACATTTCACCTTCACGCAGAATCCATTCAGGTCGATTCACGGATTAGTAAACTTGTTCAGGGACAGTGGCCATTAAGCAATCTTGGAATCAGAGTGCTTGAACTTGATTATCCATACAAAAAACCGCACGTTACGGTTCTTAAGCGCTTATGGATCCCCTTTGTTCTGGATCTGTCACATGGTCATATTCAAACCATTCGAATCAACAGGGCAGGTAAAGTTGATGCGGGTTATCAACTGGACCTGCCACATGCCCGCTGGCAGGGGCATCAACTGGTGTTGCAAAGCGCTACACTTCAGCACATCGGAATACCAGGACCTTTGCGGTTGCATTTGAGTGGTATGGTTCAGTTGACCGGAGACTATCCACTCCTTGCCACTGGTTGGATGGGATGGCCCGAACTCGAGCAAAAGGGTATGCAACCATGGCGTTTGGATTTGGCTGGTTCAGTTGTGCATCTTAAGGTCTGGACAGAAAGTCCTCAGGGTGCAGTACCCGTACGCATACGTGGATCAATCTGGAGTACTCAGCCTCATGTCCCCTATGATCTCAAGGCTCAGTGGCATGATGTTACCTGGCCATGGCTGCCTGGAGCAGCTTTGCAATCATCTTCAGGCGTAATGCGGGCACAAGGAACATTAGAAAGATATCAGATGCATGCTTCGTTGCATTTGACCGGAAGACATGTTCCCGAGGGAAATTATGAACTGACTGGGGAAGGTAACTGGCATCAGATCCAGATTGGACGCATCCTTTATCAAGGACTTGGCGGTAGTGCGCAAGGATCTGCCAACCTCGCCTGGAAGCATGATGAATTACAGTGGAATGTTGATTTTGATGTCCGCCACGTGGTCTTGAGTCGTCAATGGTCCTATTTGTCAACCACATTGCCTATCTGGCATGGGCATTGGGAGTCGACCGGCCAGGCGCAAAAGCAATGGTCTCAATGGCAGGTTTCTGGGGCGAATGGTACAGAGCTCTGGCATATCAATGGAACCGTGCCTGCATGGATCAGTCGTCTGGATCAGCCTTATCATATCAAGGTACAGGCAAGCAGATTATATCGGCGTTTGCTCTCCTCTGTAGATGTGCGCATTCAGCAGGTTGACCTGGATATGATCGGACCCTGGAATCATTATCTTTGGCATGGCAAGGTCCGTATTGATGTACTTCAGAAAGGCAGGGTGAATGAACATGCCATTGATTTGGCGCTGAACGGTGCTGGCATACAAACAGACTGGCAGTTAAACCGGCTCGAATGGCATTCCCCGCATCTCCATGCACAATTTAATGGCGCGGTGTCCCATCACCAAAACTGGGCTTTGGATGGCTTGCTTGATTTTGACAAGCTCATTCTTCAGCCATGGTGGAGCAATGCGCCTCAACAACTGACGGGGCACACTCAGGTCGCCTTGCAACATCAAGGCAAAACTCAGATCCTGGCAATGAGTGATGTACAAGCGCAAGGACAACATGGGGATCATCCGATTGTGCTGAGGATGGAACGATTGCTCATGCCACTGTCATCCAGGGAGCATCATTTTTCGATTTCCGGTCTTAATTTCAGTAGTTCTCCTGACGGATGGCTCTCTGCGGACGGCGTGTGGGACTCATCCCCCCATATAAGTCTAAGGGCTGCGCATTGGCCTCTTGGGATTCTCCTGGCTCAAGCTCAGGGAGAACTTGATGGAACGCTCATGGTACAAGGGCGGGCTGAACACCCTGATGTCAGGGCTGATCTCCAGCTTAGCCAGACCCATCTGGGTCCCTGGTCCGTCGCGACGGGACATGTGGTGATGAATCTCGTGCAACTTGGAGCTCAGGACTCGCACGTAGTTTTGTCTTTACAAACGATCAACCATAATGACCATGATCTGGGTGACCTGTTATTTCAGCTTCAGGGTCGACAGCAAGCCCATGATTGGCATATTGACTGGCATCTAGGCTCTGATTTTGTGATCAATGCGCAAGGGCAAGGTGGCTGGAAGCCTGAAGATGGCAGCTATAATGGTCTGATTCGTCAGTCGCTACTACAACTTGATGGTGTGCATTGGAATGATGACCTTCCGGTTGCACTGACTTTACATCCTGCATCGATATCGGCAATGGTTGCACCGACCTGCTGGCATCATGCTCAAGCCCGATTTTGTCTTGATGAAGCAACAACACTGCAGCAGTCGCGTAGTATTCGCATAAGTCTGCATCAACTAACGGCGGCTGATGTGAGTCCATGGTTGCCCGATGGGCTTTCTTGGCAGGGTAATGTGCATGGTCAGGCTGACTTGTTGTGGGGTTCAGGCAAGAATCCGGTAAGTCATCTGGATGTACAATCTGAACAAGGCACACTCCTGTTGGGTCAGGATCAATCGGAACCACTGCGTTTTCCTTACGAGGACGTGCGCCTTCATGCTGCATTAGGTCAAGGTCAGTTTACGACGCTCATGAATCTGCATGCTGCGGGCAAGGGAAGTCTTCAGGCACAAGCCAGCATCAATCTTCAGTCACACCTGCTTCAAGGTGCTTTGGATATTCAGAAACTAAATGTACAGACCTTTCAAGGCTTTTTTCCGCAATTAAGTGAGCTCAAGGGTGTGCTTGATGCGCATGCCGTTGTCAGTGGTTCCATGCATCAGCCTCAAGTACAAGGTGCCTTTGCGGTAAACCAGGGAGAAATTCTTAGTCGGGATCATGCAATACATCTGCACGACATCATGGTGCAAGGTCAGTTGACGCCAGAACTATGGAGTGGGCAAGCGACCTTCAAGACTACGCATGGGCAAGGAAAACTGACCGATCAGACGATCTGGAGTCAGGGGCAGTGGAACAGTCGTGTCAATCTTGATGTTTCCGGGTTGTCGCTGGATCGTTTGCCGTTGCTATCATCTTCGATTGATGCACATCTTCGTGCACTTCTTATGCCCTATACCGCCCATATTGAGGGCTTGGTTCAACTGCAGTCAGCCGACATTCTTATGCAGGATGAGGGTGGGAGTACTCTTAAACCATCCGATGATCTTGTTTTGGTTGGTCAGCATGATGTGGGGACTTCGATCACGCATCGCTGGAGGGTTGACGAGGATATTCGCCTCGAACTTGGCCGCAATGTTCGCTTTCGGGGTTTTAATGTTGATGGTCATTTAAGTGGTTTTTTGACCGCCCATCAGAGCAACAATCAACCATGGTCGTTACAAGGTGAGATTGATCTTGACCCGGAAGCAAGTTTTCGGGCTTATGGACAGAACCTCAGGATTAGAAAGGGGCGGATCATTTTTCTGGGTCCTGTCAAAACTCCCCAGATTGATGTTGAAGCGATCAAAAATTTTGATCCGAATGTCGTTGTGGGCGTGAAAGTTGAAGGTTGGGCCGATCGTTTAACATCGACTCTAATTTCGGATAATCAGCTTTCCCAGGACGAAATCTCGAGTTATCTGATTTTTGGACACGCTCCTGAACGCCAGCAAGCCCTCTTTGGTATCAACAATAACCTGCTGCCTGCGGGCAGTATTCCAGGTATTGGTGCTCCGGTAAGTGGTGGGAAACTGGCTGCCCTACAGGCAGGTGCCCTAGGGGGGCAAAAGGTTGCCGATAGCTTGGGTCAAGCCATTGGAGTCAGGGACTTGTCGCTCTCAACCCAAGGCGTTGGCACTGAAACACAAATGGCATTAGGTGGTTACATTGCCCCTAGTCTTTACATCAGTTACGGAGTAGGTGTGTTTACTCCTGTTAACAGTCTTACTTTGCGTTATCGACTGAATCAACGCATGTATCTGGAAGCCAGTTCTGCATTCCAGAATGCAGTGGACCTTTTTTACACATGGGGATTTTGATTGCTTGGATATAGTGGTTTTTTCATAATCTTAGGTGCTGTAGTCATCGTGGGAAAGCGTTTTTTTCCTTCTACACAGACACTCGCTATTCTGGTCATGAGCGGGTTGTTGGCTCTAAGCAGCCGGCTCCTTGCTAGTCTTGGGTGGCCTGAGTTTGAAGGCTTGTTTGGCCATACCCTCAACCATCTTCCTTTTCCATGGCTGTTCATGAATTTAGTTCTACCTGTGCTGCTTTTTGCGGGTACCCTGCAACTGGACGGCCGGCTGATGCACGCGCTTCGAATACCTATTTTGATTCTGGCATTGATAGGTACCCTGGTGGCAAGCGCAGCTATGGCGGTTTGGGCGCACGGAACACTTGGAGGAATTCGTGGCGGGGTCTCATGGTCGCAAGCGCTGGTCTTGGGTGTGGTTCTTGCGCCAACTGACCCGATTGCTATTTTGGCGTTGCTAAAACGTCACAATGCTCCATCTTCCTTGTCTATGATCTTGGCGGGTGAGTCGTTGTGGAATGATGCCGTTGGTATTGTGCTTTTTGATTTACTGGCGACTAGTTCGGTTCATTCCACGTGGTCCGTAGCCGTTTTGTCTCAAATGCCTTTACTTTTGTTGCGACAGGTTGGTGGAGCAGTGATTGCAGGACTTTTGACCGGATTTGTACTGGCAAAGGCTCATGTCCGCTGGGGATCATCCGGTTTTTTACGTGTTTTTGAAGTGGTTGTGGTTCTTGGTCTGAACGCATACGTTGATCGCCTGCATGCTTCCGGACCTTTAGCGGTTATTGTCAGCGCCCTATTTCTTGGTCGGGGAGAGCTTGCCCCTTCAACATTCTGGCATGAAGTGGATGAACGTCTCAATCAGATTCTTTTTGCCTGGATGGGTCTGCTACTGGCTCTTTATCCTCATCATAGCGCGTTTACCCCAGCATTGATTCTGTTATTGGGGGGATGGTTTTTTCGTCTGGTTGTGGCCGGGTTACCAGTATTCATCGCGCGCAAACATTATGGATTCCCTAAAGGCTCAGCTTGGATTGTCAGTTGGGGTGGGCTTCGTGGTGCCCTGGCTCTGGCGCTCATCATGTCCATGCCACATGCTTCCGCGCGCAGAATCGACTGGGTGGTGCTGGTTGTCTATATGGGCCTTCTGGTACAGGGCTTCACATTTCCAAAATTGCTATCCTGGATGCATGAACGTGCCCCTGTGAATGAAAAACGGATTCATTCAATCTCATCGTAAAGGCTGATCCTCTGGGTGATCCCCGCGGATCAAGTTTTATTCCGGTTGTGAATTTTCTGCTTCAAAGGGATATGAAGCAGAAATGAAATCCCAAGGATACATCCTGCCCAGAAATGTAGGCTTGCACTTATGTTGTGAAGCTGCTCATTGGATAGGTAATAGAGCGCCCAGCCACTTACAATCAATGTACTCAGAAGAGCGAGCAAAATTAATCCGGATAGGCGGTTATGTTGATAGGACCAACGCGGCAGAATGTGCCTGATAAGCATACAACCGGCTAGAATCAGGAAAATCTGTGTAGCAGCGCCATGCAGGGCAAGCGCATGGGCAAGATCAGGATTGGGCTGATCGCCAAAGGCTGTGTGCAATACCCATAGGGTTTGGTCTAGTTTGATCACAATACCGCTGGCTGCCAGGACTACCATGGTAAGATAAATACTGGCCTTGAGCATGGGGGGGAGTATGGGTCTGTTCATGATACAGGTATCTCAGGATATGTTTGACCAATCCAGCATGGTGAGGATGCTCCATCCATAATCCATGCGGACGCCTTATGTGTCTTGAGCCAGGTATCAGCAAGGTGGCCACGGATTGCAACGACTTTGGTCAGGGCGTCCGCATCCATGGTACTGGAATGGATGACTGACAGAGCGCGGTGCGCAGGAGTACATTGACCGGTGGATGGGTTGAATAAGGGATGAAGTTCACCGATACGGCCATCCTCATCGGTGTTTCTGTGAACGTAGTAGCAAGCTGAACTTGCGACAGCACATTGTGAAAATGTACCTAGTTCGATCAAGTGATGTGGATGCAATGGGTGTCGAACCTGTACAGCAACAGGTGCTTTGCCGATCCGTAGATCCCCTCCGGCGTTGACGACATAGTTGCAGATGCCTAGCTCCTCCAGAACTTCAGCGGCTGCATCTACCGCATATCCTTTGGCGATCCCCCCTGCATCAAGGCGGATATTGGCACGACGTCGCACACCATATCGAGGTTTACAGTCAAGCCACTGATAGCCGACTACAAAATCTCCGTTGTCCCGATGCGTTGGAGCAAGTCCATAATGCTGCAACAGGGGAAGAATACTCATGTCAAAATCGCCCTGGCTTTGTATCGACCAATAGGTACCTCGATACAATACATTCATCAGATCATTGCTGACCGGATGAAAACGATGAAGTACTGAGTGATTCAATTGACTGAGTTCACTATCGGGTTCATGAATGGACATACATTGGTGAATGGAGACAATTCTGGTCATGGCATCCTGAATAGCCTTTCGATGCGGTTCATCATCGTGATCAAGCTGAATTTCGACAAAGGTGCCGAGCAGGGGGCGCAGACGGCGTAATTTAGGGGCGAATGAGTTCATGAATCACCATTAATCGTTCAACACCTTCTGTGACATGACGTGAGGAGAGCGTTGCTCCACTGATGGTTTTGATATTCTGGTTGAGTAATGCTGCAGACTGAACAGGATATCCAATAAACTGATGTCGCCAACCTGAAGTGCGAATTTCCGAACCATAGGCTTCTCGGTATTCAAGAATCTCTAAACCACAAACATGTCCATCGGCACGAATACCGAGGGCATATTGAATCCAGTCATGCTTGCCGATGACCGCATCAACGTACATCCGTTCGCCATTCGGACCCTGCCAATAACGCAACAAGGGGCTGATCGGTATGGATTCCCCAATACGAGTTCGAATCAAACGAATTTCTGGCGCAGTCAGGGCATGCATATGTGCGCTCATGGCGAGACCGGGAAAAAATTCTTCCTGAGCCGAAGCCTCAGTCATGTAAATGACGGCATGACTGTAGGGAATGCAAGTTGTTATGAACGCAACGCTGAGCAGGGATTGGTTCATAATTCAACACCCATACCAAAATTGATGCGGTTATAGTCACGATGTTGAGCAAAGTGCTGTGTATCAATCTTGAAGACGACTCGTGGTGTCAGATAATAATTAATGCCCAGAGTAGTGACCCGATCAGCAAGCAAAGGAGCAGTTTGTGTAGAGATGGGCCAAGAGACTCCTTCGTACCTGCTGGCCATATTGAATCGTTCAATGCGTAAAAAAGGGTTCATGGACTGTAGACCCGCAAGGTTGTGTATAAAAACAGCCTGCACATAACTGCCTTCAAATGCCGCAGGCATCGGCAAACTGGCATTGGGATGTACGGCGTTCACTGCAGCAGTGTTACTGATGTGGCCATAGGCCGAGACCGAGCTGAACTCGAAGCACTTCCAATCGGTACGAGCATGAATCTCAGACAGGGTAATCCGCTGGTTGGCGTTGGGATCAGCTGAATTGCTGGCAAGACCGCTAAAGACGGTACCTCCCAGATCCAGGCCGGCAATTCCCCGGTATTGTATGGCCAAAAAAGTGGCAGGATGTTGGGCATGGGCCAGTTGCAGTTCCTGGTGGGTCTGTTGTAACGGAGCAATGTTGCTGTTCTCTAAGTCTAATGCAGTACGCACCGCAGAAGCCTGAGGCTGGAAGTTCCAAGCTGAAAGATCCTGATCGGTGCTAAGGCCGATAGTGAAGTTCCATCCGGCATCGTTGGTTACTTGCAGATTGACGCCACCTTCACGCCAGGTCGAAGGAATGATCAGGGTCTCAACAAAATTGCGTTGGACACCATAGTAATGAGTTGGTTCATGATGTTCATTGAGAAACCCCGCAGGAATCAGGAATAACCCCGTTCGTAACCGATCATGACGGTTAAAATCGTGATCAACATAAAACTGCTCAACTTCAAACTCACCCTGATCCACACTGGAAGCCACGGCGTGTTCGATCTCAAATTCTGAGTTGAAACGGGTGGATGCATCGAAGTCTTCGCCCATGCCGAAAACCGCTCGCGCTAGGTCTGCCTGGGTATTACGTCCGTTGCTGATGGGATGGGTTACCCCCAATCGACCTTAGCCCCAGAGATGAATCTGATGAGGGTTGGAAGCTGGCATTTGAGAGGCACTGGCAAGTGCTTGAACTTCATTTTGCAATGTGCTGATTTGCTGTTGAAGTTGTTCGACGCTGGGAGTCGGGTTTCCGTCGGCAAACAGTGGGGTGCAAAGCGACAGGGCTGTTGTTAGAAACAGTTTGTTCATGAATTTTTCCAATGCAATAATAAATGATAATGCAAATGATAAGCATTATCATTTGCATGTCAAGAAATTCACGCTCATGAGTTTTTTTGAATAGACCTCAAGTTTCGGAGTTCATTTTCTCAAAAAAAAGGGTATGCGGAAAATTTGATTGATTCTGCTCTTTTGTGCGGGTATAGTCAAATCGGATAATTTGATTGATGAGGCGCGTATGTTGACGCTGATTGACCACCCGCTGGATGAGGCTACCGCCAGTACATTGGACGCCTTTTTGGATCGAGTTGAAGCACAGTTTCCACTGCACAGTGCTGTGTTGTTCGGTAGCCGTGCCCGAGGTGATTTTCAGCCCGATAGTGATGCTGATGTGGCCGTGCTTTTGACAGGCCAACGCGGCAAATTCATGGAAGCGAAACTGGCGATGGCCGACATGGCTTTTGATGTCATGTTGGATACAGGGATTCGCATTGAACCCTTACCCGTCTGGATGGATGAATGGGCAAGCCCTGACACTTACCGCAATCCTTTCCTACTTCGCAACATTGCCAAAGACGGGGTGATGATTCGATGAATCCGATGTCACCTGAAGAACTGATTATCAAAGCCGAACGCGCCATTGAATCGGCCAAGCTGCTGCATGAAGCTGGCGATGTCGATGGAGCTTGCAATCGCGCCTACTACGCCATGTTTGATGCGGCCAAAGCCGCGCTCATTGCCACTGTACCAACGATTGATCCGACCATAGGCAAAACCCATAGCGGTTTGATTTCAGCCTTTGGGCTACACATGGTTTAAACAGGACTGATGCCTGTTGAATTTGGTCGTGCCTTCAATCGCGCCCATGACATTCGCCAAGTGGCTGATTACACGGGCGACTTGATTGAAGCGGATGACGTAAGCTGGATGATTCAGCAAGCTGCTGATTTTGTTGAACTGGTAAAAGCTGATTTGCACTAACAAACATCGCTTTACTGTACTGAATTGGAGATTACTTTGATGCCTGCTACTGATTTGAAAAACGAACCGCTAAAAATGCTATCCGATTTTCAGCGTGGTGTTCTTTATGCCGCCGTTCACTTGCAAAATGCACACAATGAAACAGGGCTTGCAGCCGATCTTCTGATTACGGCTGGATTTTCTGATCTGAATTGCACCGAGCTAGACGACTTTGATAAGGCAACTCTTTGCGAAGTTAATAAAGAAAAAGATATGAGTCTAAAGGGCATACATGCAGAATTGCAGGACAATGATGTGTTCCCGTTCCTTGATTGACCGCAGAGTTTAATGTCAAACACCATCGATTTACTGAATTTGCCTGCGTATCGAATTACACGGGCAGATTCAGACGACCATGATTTCCACCTCTACGCCGAAGTGCGTACCCCTGCATCAGCCTGTATCCATTGCTATGCAGTGAGTCTTGAAGGCTTTGGCCGCAGAGAGCGCCACATTAAAGACTTGCCCATGCAGGGTAAGCGCGTCGGCTTGTATGTCGATACACGCCGCTATCGCTGCAAAACGTGCCGCAAGACGTTTTATGAGCCGTTACCGGATTTGGCGGCTGGCCGCGACATGACGGCGCGGCTGGCGCTTTGGATTGGCAAGCAAAGCTTAAAACGCCCCTTTCTCACGCTGGCCGAAGAAACGTAACCGGTCAGAATAGGGCGTTATTCAACCCTGTCTGATTGATCGGATATGATGTGTTCAGACTTATGAGCGCAGTCGGTAGGCAAGATCACGATGGAAGGACTTCAAGCGAACAGGTATGTATGTGAATCAGGTGTCGACCAGACTTCGCATGGGTTTTTCTGCAAAGAGTGTTTTCCATACCCGAGGGG
>JAJZUM010000096.1 GCA_021848605.1 Pseudomonadota bacterium
ATAAAGAGCAGATGCGCGCCTTATTGACAGCTGCACTTAGACGACTGCAGAGAAATCCTGATATTGTCCAGGGATTCTTTTTTCACCCCGAATGCAGATATGCTATTTAGTGACTTTACTTTCAGTAGGCTTAGTAACACGCCGTAATATCTATTATGTTCAACTCTTGTTGGCGCGTTGAGCTGTGCTAATTTCTGCTCCAGTGCGCGCTAATTGCGCCCTGTGACGTGCTGGTCATCGGAGACCATGGCTACATCCTTGCAGCCTAAGTCAAGACCGACTGAACCTCTCCCTATGCTGGCTTCAGCGCTGACTGAAACATCGATATTGAAAAACCAGCGACCTTAGGCATCATCATTGAACGAACCGGTCCGAAAGCGTTACTTGGAGAGGCCATAGCTATAATACTGGCCCTTGAAGTAGACATGCCCATTATTCCACTGAGCCGCGCCGGTATTGAACGGCCCCCAGCCCAGTGACCAACGAACTCCAGAATGCTTGCGCCATGACAGCTTGGATTGCTTGAATTGCTTACGCCGTGTCACGTGTTCAGCGGCGATGAGATGAACGGTCTGGGCATGCAAATCCAATTCTTTGGATGCGCCAGTGGTATAAGTGTGCATAAATACTGTCGTTATAGACAGCTTAAAGCAAACAGTCAACGGCATGCTGATTTCCCCGCCATGAATAGACGTGGTTTTAAGCACAAACAGATAAAAGTGACGAAACATCAACTTTCCTGTTATATGTAACGTATTTGACATTTTTTGTTCATTTTATGTAATTAAAATCAGATTGTGTACGAGTGTTCAGTGAGTGCAGGCGTACCCGTGTCCATTTCAATCCATCAATTTAAGGAGGGAGTTGCTCCGGATATTTCGGAGCAGCATTGTTTATGAAAAAATCAAATATGATCCATGCCACGCTGGCTATTGCTTCAGCTAGTATGTTCCTTGCTGGATGCAACTCGACGTCTCAGTCGGTTGCTAACACGCTTTCACCCACCTCGATTCCTGTTGTGGTCTCTCCAGCAGATAAGACACAAACCCAGACACCCATCAAGCATCTGGTCGTCCTGTTTCAGGAAAACGTATCGTTTGATCATTATTTCGCAACCTACCCCAATGCATTGAATCCTGTGGGTGAACCCACATTCACAGCGTTGGCAGGAACGCCATCGGTCAATGGGCTCACCACCAGCCTTCTGGTGAACAACCCCAATAACCAGAACGCACTGAACGGTTCAACGGGGCAGAATAACCCGTTCCGTCTGGACCGGTCCTTTACTCAGGTGGCGACCGCTGACCAAAATCATGCCTATCCCGCTGAGCAGGGGGCCTTTGATAATGGCGCGATGGACCTATTTCCGCTGTTTACCGGTTCAGGTCCTTTGAAGGGGGCAACCAGTACCGGCAATCAGGTCATGGGATACTATGATGGCAACACGGTAACGGCGCTTTGGAATTATGCTCAGCACTATGCCATGAGTGACAACTCTTGGAGCACAACCTTCGGTCCTTCCACGGTGGGAGCGATTAACCTGGTATCGGGAAATACCAATGGAGCGGTTCCAGCCGCTGGGAATACGCCGGCAGCCGATGGAACATATGATGAGTACACTGATGCCAACGGTAATCTCGCGGCAACCCTCGTGCCAGATGGTCAGGGTGGTTTTACCGATGTGGACGACGATGATCCTGCTGGTGATGTGTGCTCGGCACAAGGATTTACATTCAGTATGACGGGTAAAAACATTGGTGACCTCCTCAACAGCCAGAATGTGAGCTGGGGCTGGTTCCAGGGTGGCTTTGATCTGACGGCGACTAATGTCAACGGGACGACAGGCTGCGGTCGTTCGACGTTCTCGGTGGTCACCAACGCAGCTTCCAAGGACTACGTTCCTCACCATGAGGCATTCCAATACTATGCGTCCACACAAAACCTCAAGCATACCCGGCCAAGTTCTGTGGCTGCGATCGGTACCTCGAGTGATGGTGGTGCGAATCACCAGTATGATCTCAACGACTTTTACGCTGCTTTGAAAGCCAATAATCTTCCCGCCGTGTCGTTCGTCAAGGCTGCGCGTATTGGACAAGGACATGCTGGATATTCAGATCCGCTGGATGAGCAGAACCATCTGGTGACCGTTATCAATGCTCTGATGCAGTCGCCTGATTGGCAGAACACCGCCGTGGTCATTCTCTATGATGATTCCGATGGTTGGTACGATCATGCTTACCAGACTTCCAATATCATCAATGGCTCTGATCTCAGCCAAGCAGGACTGAAAGGCTATGACCGGTTGTCCGACTGTGTCAAGAGGGGAGCTCAGCTGACTAATGCTCTTGGCAAAGCGGTTCAGGGACGTTGTGGGTATGGAACGCGTCAGCCATTTCTGGTCATTTCGCCCTATGCTAAGCAGAACTATGTGGATCACACGTTGATTGATCAGTCCTCCGTGATTCATTTTATTGAGGATAACTGGTTGGGAGGTCAGCGGATTCCCAATTCGTTTGACAGTCTTTCAGGCTCGATCAATTCGATGTTTAATTTCTCACAGACACCTAATAGCCAGCCCTATTTGTTGAATCCCTCAACAGGAAGTTGATCAGCTACTTGAGTTGCTTTCGGTGGTGGTATCTTTTTGTTTAAAGCAAACAGGATGTCATCACCGAATTGCGCGAGAAACCTCAGGGCGGGATCATTATAAATATGACCTGGGATCGACAAATAGCTATTGACCGGATCTCATACGCATTTGGATGAACCCGAGGCGTATGATGGAATCGAAGTGCACATTTTTTGATTTTTTTCAGGCCTTCCTGGCCCACGGATTCAGCGATGTCGTAAACACGATCTTCTGGACATTCTTTCTTGTCTGTTTGTGCGGTCTTATCAGGTACAGAAGGCTGGGATGGCATTGTGGGTTTTGGCCATGCCAAGCTTGAATGGCTGCGTCGTTTTGTTCCGCTTGAGCATGGCATCCCCTCCGATGATACGATTGCACGCGTGATCTCTCGACCCCCTTATGCACCCGAATCAAACCCAGATGAGTAGCTCAATCGCCACTTCAAAACAGCGCTACGCACAGGACCAATCAGCCATGACAAACGCAGTTTGCTGGAAAAAGCCACCTCATTCATGCAGTCTCTGACACAGAAGCCAGAAACCGTCCGAGCTTACTTCAGACACCCAGCTGCGTTGTACGCAAATTCGTTTATTTAAGGGCCATGTTAATAGAATGATCCCGCCCTAGATGGGGCATCCCGTCATCGGAAGATGCTTCTGAACCATGCTAGACTGCAAGAAAGCGATTTGGAGAACAGTGCCATGTTTGATAAAAAAATGCCCGAAGCTTGGCGGGTGCTGCGCATACAGGCGGAACTGGTGGATGGTATTGAACATCTGGCCAAAATTGGTGGTGCGGTGACTATTTTCGGTAGTGCCCGTCTCAAAGAAGATCATGTTTATTATCATGAGGCCCGACATTTAGCGGGATTACTGGCCGATGAGGGGATTCCTGTGATTACGGGAGGTGGTCCTGGTATTATGGAGGCAGGAAACCGTGGTGCCTATGGCAGAGGAAAACTATCAGTGGGGCTGAATATCAACCTGCCGATGGAACAGCATCCGAATGCTTATCAGGATATCCGTCTGAGTTTTCGGTACTTTTTTATTCGCAAGTTTATGTTTGTCAAACATGCTGTCGGTTTTGTGATCTTTCCGGGCGGATTTGGGACGCTGGATGAGCTGTTTGAGGCCGTTACCCTGATCCAGACTGAAAAAATTGAACATTTTCCAGTGATTCTCATCGGGCGCAGCTATTGGCAGGGCTTGCTGGACTGGCTTGAACAACAGGTTTTGCAACTTGGCTGTATTGATCAACAGGATCTGCAGCTTTTTCACGTGGTCGATCATGCTGAAGATGCTATGGCCATCATTCGGCAGTACGTCAGTTTGCATCATAGCGAGGAAGAGTAGGACTATATGTGCGAAGATGGCTGGGTACGGATTCGGGTCGATGATCAGATACTTGACTGGATGCGCGCGGATTCTGTGATTTGCTCATATCCATGTTCAACCGCAGCAAAGGGTATGGGGGAACAAAAGAACAGTGGTCAGACGCCAAGAGGCTGGCATGTCATTCGGGCACGCATTGGCCAGGGCATGCCACTGGGTAGTGTATTTGTTGGCAGGCGCTCAACCGGTGAAATATGGTCGCCTGATCTGGCCCAGACCTATCCTGAACGCGACTGGATCCTGTCCAGGATTCTCTGGCTCAGCGGACTGGAACTGGGCGTGAATCGTCTCGGAACGGTTGATACGATGCAGAGATATATCTATATACACGGTACACCACCGACTGAGCCGGTGGGCGTACCACGATCGCACGGTTGCATCCGCATGCATGACGCTGATCTTGTTGATCTGTTCGAGCGGGTCCGAGCCGGTACACGAGTCCATATTATCGGGACTTGAATTATAAGTGCTTAAATTATAGATGCTTGAATCGGTGAAACGTCGAGGAAGTTTCCATGACTCATGTCAGCAGGGAGTAGGTCAATGACTGTAAGGTGTTTTCAAAGGACATTGCCTGAAAGGATTGGCAGCGCTTTGGGAAAACGACAGGTACTCGGAATGCAGGAAGGATCAGTTGACATCATCCCACACCTAAAGGAGTGGGATGATGTCAATCAAGATCATGTTGAATGATGCCGTTGTGCCGAGAAAAGGGCAAAGTCGGTGGCCGATCCCGATAAAACGCGTCGACTGCATCGCCATATTTCATCAATCAACACCGACCAGGATGTTCGAAATGTTGACGTGTTAGTTCGCCAGGCTAACGGCAGTGATCGGCGTGTCATCATCAGCAAGAAGTTTTTTATCAACGGGTGTTTGTTCCAGAATAACTTTTTTGCTGAAGAGGAATTCCTGAGGACGGTTTATGCAGTCGGCGGCGATCAGTTGATCCTCCTGAAAATAAAAGCATGAAAAACTGCGCTTGTTTTGCACATCACCACGGATCACCACGGAATCATAACCCTGACTTAGGCCAGCGATTTGCAATTTGAGATCAAACTGATCCGACCAGAACCAGGGGAGGGCACGGATTTCAGCTGGTTTGTTGCATAATGTGGCTGCCGCCACTTTGGCATGTTCGGTGGTATTGGGTACCGACTCAAGACGGATGCGTCGCCCATAGCGGGTGCTGTAGTGGTTGGCACAATCCCCTGCGGCTACGATGTTCACATCATTGGTAAGGCATTGGCCATTGATCAGAATGCCGTTATCCGTGTTCAGTCCGGCAGCCTCGGCGAGTTCCACATTGGGCTGAACCCCAATTCCAACAATGACGAGATCAGCAGGAAAGAAGGATCCATCGCTGCATTCGACACCGCTTACTTGCCGATGTCCTATGATGGCGCGCACGTTCATTTCGGTTCGGATGTCGACACCGGCTTCCTGATGAACGCGCGTATAAAACCCTGAGACTTGTGGTGCGGTGACTCTCTGCAACACCCGGTTGGCAGATTCCAGTACAGTCACGTCGATGCCCAGGGTGCGGAGTGATGCTGCGGTCTCAAGCCCGATGTAACCGCCACCGATGATGACCGCATGGCGTGTTCGGTCAAGAGTTGCCTTGATGTTTTCAATATCTCGGGCTGAGCGCAGTTCATGGACGCCGGCAAGATCAGCATGAGGACTAGATAGCTTGCGCGGGCGAGCCCCAAGACAAAGTGCCAGTTTGTCGTAGGCCACGGTCGAACCATCTTGGAGTTCAAGGCGTTGATTCTGGCGGTTAATGGATGACACTTGGGCACAACGAAAAATAATGTTCTGTTTTTCATAAAAATCGGCAGAACGGATCAATAACTCACTTAGGCTGGTTTGACCGGAAAGATATCCTTTGGAGAGTGGTGGCCGATGATAGGGTAGAATGGGTTCGTCACCAATCATCAGGATGCTACCCGTCCAGCCGTTTTGGCGCAGATTGGCGGCAAGTTGGCCACCGGCATGACTGGCACCGACAATAACTGCCTGGAGTTGCTCCATGGGCGTTTGACTCCTCTGTTTATGCCTGATTCCTGATTCCTTTGTCGGTGTCTGTTACCTGGGATGCACCTGAACCATCATCTTTGCGTAGCCTTTAACGAAATTGGATTGGACGATTTCGGGCTCTGCCAGAACCTGGATGCGGTCAAAGCGCTGCAACAGTTCCTCCCAAAGAATCCGCAGTTGTAATTCTGCCAAGCGATTGCCCATGCAACGATGTACGCCAAAGCCAAAAGAGGTATGACTGCGGGCGTTGTGTCGGTCAATGATCAAGGTATCGGGCTGTTCAAACATGCGTTCGTCCCGATTACCCGAGGCATACCACATCACCAGTTTGTCACCTTTGCGAATGAATTGTCCGTTGAGCAGGGTGTCTTGGGTGGCAATTCGGCGCATATAAGCCAACGGTGTCTGCCACCGTATGATTTCGGAAACCATATTGGGGATTAGTTCCGGCTTGGCTTTGAGTTTGGTCCATTCGCCCGGAAAGCGGTTCAGGGCCAGTACTCCACCGGTCATTGAGTTGCGGGTCGTATCATTGCCGCCCACAATCAAAAGGGCGAGATTACCCAGAAATTCCATGGGACGTTCAATCAGATCCTGGGTCGATTCATGTGACTGGAGCAAACTAATCAGGTCATAGCCGGGTGCCTCACCACGGGCCTTACGGGCTGCCTTGTCGTGCCATAGAGCTGAAAAATGGCGTGCCATATCCGCTACGCCGTAGAAAGTCTCATCCAGACTGCTCGATCCTCCCGTCGTCTCAGGGCTTGCTGCTGCCAGATCTGACCAGTAGACCAGTTTGTGTCTCTGCTCATAAGGAAAATCAAGCAAAGTAGCCAGCATGCGTGAGGTCAGCTCGATGGAGACCCGGTGTACCCAGTCAAAGGGTTGGTTAAGCGGCAGATGGTCCAGAACATCCTGTACACGTTGCCGAATCAGTCCCTCCATTTCCTTGAGGTTTTTTGGCGCAACGACGCTTTGTACCGCTTGGCGCTGAATGTCATGTTTGGGTGGATCCATGGCAATGAACATTTCAATGCTCAAACCGGCTGGTGGGTCGCCCAGTACAATAAAAGGCTCAGCTGAGAAGAGTTCATGGTTCTTGTCGACGTAAAGAATGTCCTCATAACGGGTAATCGACCAAAAGGCTCCAAAGGGGCTGTTCGGTTGATAATGAACCGGTGCCTCGTCGCGCAGTCGCTTGAAGTAGGACTCCCAGCGGTTTTGCCGGAACAGGAACGGGTTACTGACATCAATTTTCTCAAGGGGAATGTCAGCAACATCGGGTATGGGTTCCTCGATAAAAACAGGGGAACCAGCGCCTCTGAATGCAACCTGCCTGACTTTATGATAAAGATGAGCGCCACGGATCTGCACGTCAACCGGAACGATGGCTTGGGCTTTGCTAACCAGTTGTTCGATAAGCTTCATGATGAAGTATGACCTATGTTGACCGAAGGGATGCTTACATTTGAAACTCAGGCAGATGAACGTTCATACCATCCATCTCGGTCGAAACTTTAATCTGGCAGGCAAGCCGGGAGGTGGTTTGGCGTTCGGGAGTCATACTCAGCATTTGTTCTTCATCCGCTTTGGGAGATCCCATTTTGCTGAAATCCTTGGCATCAAGTATGACATGACAGGTGCCACAGGCGCATTCGCCTCCGCAATCCCCGTCGATGCCCGGGATCGCATGGTCGGTTGCAATCTGCATCAGTGATTTGCCTGCAACAATTTCGGCTTGGTGAACAGCGCCCTCGTGGGTCGTAAATGTGATTTTTGCCATCGTGAATTCCCTGAACCAGAACAAGTTGATCGAACGGTCGTTATTTTCATGAAGGCATTTTGGCCTTGATTCAGGGGTGTTGCTTGTCATTTATTGACACATGGTTGTCATTTGAAGACAATACATGGACCTCTTGTCGGGATAATGAGTCATGATCGCTCAAGGAGCCAATCTGCCCGCGCGTTATTATGCTCGGATGGCGGAGGTCCTGTTAAAGTCTGGTATCAATCTGGCGTCGGTTTTTGAGCAAGCAGGCATAGCTCCGCAGCTGCTGGCTCAGTCTGATGCCATGCTGCGCATCGATCAGGTTGATGATCTGGTGCGGGCTGTTGTGCAGGTCTCAGGCCGTCCGGATTTGGCTCTGGATACGGGTTATGCTCTGCGTGTTACCTCGCATAGCAGCGTTGGGTACGCCATGTTGAGCAGCCCAACGGTGGGTCATGGAATGCGTTTACTGGCACGCTATTTTCATTTGGTAATGCCCTCATTCAGTATGCGTTACCGACTTTATGAGGAACATCTGGAATTTGAATTCCTGCCCGTCATGCCCATGTCGCAACTGTGTCTGGTTTTTCATCTGGAGGCCATGGTTGCTGGAATCTATGTGGCTCTAGGTGATTTGCTCGGGGAGCAGTTGTCTGCCTATGATGTTTTCTTGGCTATCCCAAAGCCTGCCCATATTGCCCGCTATGCTGAAATGCGGCAGGTTCGTATGCATCAGGTTGCGTGGTGGAGTACTCCGGGTATTCGTTTGCGCTTTGCTCCGGGCATCATGATTCAGCGCCCAGTTCTGGCAGACCCGGATGCTTTTCGGGTTGCTGAAGAACACTGTCGGGCGCTTGCCAAAAATGTACTGGCGAGTGGTCGGGTCGCAGATTGGGTCACCATGATGTTACGTGAAAGTACGGATGGTATTCCCACTCTGGCTGAGCTTGCGCACACCTTGAATCTTTCGCCGCGTACGTTGGATCGCCATTTGACCATGGAACAGACCCGGTTTCGGGATCTGTATCATGCTGTTCGCC
Source organism: Pseudomonadota bacterium (assembly GCA_021848605.1). Classification (GTDB taxonomy): domain Bacteria; phylum Pseudomonadota; class Gammaproteobacteria; order Pseudomonadales; family Moraxellaceae; genus JAJXWR01. The sequence continues at coordinate 8,869 of JAJZUM010000096.1, forward strand.
ATGAGCGTGCCCGAGCCTTGCTTGAGACAGGTCAGTTGACCATTACCCAAGTTGCTTATGAACTTGGGTATTCTGATCTTGCCAATTTTACCCGGGCGTTTCGCAAGCAACAGGGATTGAGTCCTCTTAGCTATCAACGCAATTTCAAAACTCAAGTGCGTGGGCATAGTCATGCCGAAACGTGATGACGTTTGACCCAGTGTGTCTGACTGAAGGCGATCAAGCGGCTGAGGATTCATCATGACGTGTGTTCGGCAGGCACGAACACTGGTTCAGCATGTTCGGGTGATGTGGTATGATTGTATCTTTCATTTCATGAGAAAACAGGCATGCAGCTGCGTCGGGGTTTGCACAATGTGCCCCACCTGGAACAGGGTCGGGCAGTGACCATCGGTAATTTTGATGGTGTGCATCTTGGCCATCAACAGGTACTGCGCCGATTGATTGCCGAGGCTGAGCGGATTCAGGCTATTTCGAGTGTGATGATTTTTGAACCCCAACCGATGGAATATTTCCAGGGTGCTCTGGCGCCGGCACGGTTGATGCGTTGGCATGACAAGGTTCAAGAGTTGCGCCGGCTGGGAATTGAAGAAGTGATTGTCCTTCCTTTCAATAAATCCCTGCAGGAACGTGCAGCCGATGATTTTGCCCGGACTGTGTTACACCGTTGTCTGGGTGCACGGTTGGTATTGATGGGTGATGATTTCCGCTTTGGCTGTGACCGTCAGGGTGATGTGCATTTCTTGCGTGCCCGGGCCAATGAGTTGGCAATGGAGGTTTTGGATACGGCTTCCGTCAGTCAGGACGGTGAACGCATCAGTAGTACTCTGTTGCGTACCTTGCTGGCACAAGGAAAAGTTGAAAAAGTTGCGGATCTTTTGGGGCGGCCTTACCGTATCAGTGGCCGTGTCATGCAGGGGGACCAGTTGGGTCGTACTCTTGGGTTCCCGACAGCAAACATCCTGTTGCGTCGGCAGGTTTCTCCCCTTACGGGGGTGTTTGCTGTAGAGGTTCATACAGAACATCGAACCTTACCCGGGGTAGCCAATGTTGGTCGCCGGCCGACAGTAGGGGGGACACAGATGCGTCTTGAAGTTCATCTTCTCGACGTGAGCATGGATCTGTATGGTGCCCGGCTTGATGTGGCGTTTTTGCATCAATTGCGTCAGGAACAGAAGTTTTCTTCGCTGGAGGAACTGAAAGCGGCCATCGCTGCCGATGTTGCGCAAAGCCGTCGATATTTCAGGGAACAACGTCGGGCGTGATTGCAATTTCAGGCACATAGGGTGTGTTTTTGTGAGGAACAGCCAAACAACTGGCAGGTGATGATATGACGATGGACTACAAGGCAACCCTGAATCTACCGGAAACATCGTTTCCCATGAAGGGATCCTTGCCGACCCGGGAGCCTGAGCAGCTGGCACGTTGGCAGCAGATGCAGCTTTACCGACGGTTGCGAACTGAACGCGCCGGTGCCCAGCGTTTTATCTTGCATGATGGCCCCCCTTATGCCAATGGGCAGATTCACATTGGTCATGCGGTGAACAAAGTTCTTAAGGATGTCATCGTACGATCGCGGAGCATG
>JAJZUM010000097.1 GCA_021848605.1 Pseudomonadota bacterium
GAACAACCGTGTCGAGTCGGCGAAGTAAGATTGATCGCCGGCAATCGCGGGTTGTCTTTTACCTACGATTTGAACTGGATCGCTAACGGCTACCCGCTTTCCGGCGACATGCCGCTTCAAACTGCGCCACTCGTTCCAAAAGATCGAGAACTCGGACTTGGCGCGATCAGCGACGCTATGCCAGATTGGTGGGGAGAAAAAGCCATTCGCTATCTGGACCGCCCAAAGCGCGTTACCCCGCTCGATTTACTCTATTTTGCCGGCGACCGCCGCTTCGGCGCTCTCAGTTTTTCCATCAATCCAGACCGCTACGAACCCCACGATAACGTACCTTTGCCAGAACTCGATTCAATCGAAGCGCTCATGGATCTGATCCAGCGCATCGATAACAACGAACCACTAACCGAGCGAGAAAAGACAATCGTGAGTTCCACGAGAACCATGGGAGGCGCCCACCCCAAAGCACTGGTTCAAGTGGACGAACGGGAATGTATCGCCAAATTTCCTCGTGGGTCCAACGTCGACATCGCACTGATTGAGCATGCATCATTGGCATTGGCTGCCAGCGCTGGTATCACTGTATCCCCAACGCTACCGGTTCGATCCGCATCTGGTCATGTCGTCGTGATTGACCGTTTCGACCGGAATCAGGGAGATCGACTGCACTGCCTGTCCGCCAAGAGCGCCTTGCTTTGTGGCGTTGATCCTGCCTATCCGCCAATCGACGAATTGAGCTACCCCGCCATGGCTGATTTCATTCGTCAATTCGCTGATCCGAACAGGCAGTCAGAGAACCGAAAAGAGCTTTTCCGCAGGATGGCATTCAATATCTTGATCGAAAACACAGATGATCATGAAAAAAACCATGCTTTCATCTTTGACGGACGGCACTGGTCGCTGGCACCCGCTTACGATGTTTTACCCTTAATGGCGAATGCAGGGCATCAGGAAATGATCGTCGGCAACGACAGTTTAGAGGGAAACTTGGCTAACGCATTATCTCAATGCGAACGCTTCGATCTTGAGCGCGATGAAGCCATTGAAACCTGGTTCGCTGTTGCTGATCGCGTATCTCAATGGAAAGAAGTGTTTTCGAACATCGGTGTTACCGCATCAGATATTGAATACCTCTCAGATTTCATTGATTCCGAAGACCGGATCACCATGCGCAATCGCGATAGTATCCATTCGTTACCGGCTCCCGGTAAGGGACGGAGGTAACGCACGGGGTACATGTTAAAGAAGGTGTAAAACCGTCTTGATGCGAGTTCTCAGCCTGGTTGTTGGCTCCCTTGTCCCGTACATGCTCAACGTGGACTCCACTATTGCCAGCACACGTCTTTAGCGAGTTGGTGTCGTCAACAAGGGCTTTTTGCGCATCACCTCCAGCAGTGGCGCGATGAGTTCTGTGTGATGGATACACGAGATACGAAACAACGTAACTATTCAGGCCAGTATTTGCAAGTTAAGTATATAATTCCCATTTTCTTCAGGCTCATTGACGGCGTGGTTCGCATTGAACGCATTCTACATGGATCTAGAAATCTGCCGGTGGTGCTCCTGTCTGGAAGCGAGAACGCTGATAGTAAATAAAGTATTGCCTCAGACAGAATCAGCCCACAGAGGCGGTCTGCAATATGGCTGCGATAAAGGTCAAGGATACTGGCCCTGGGTTGGTAATTAGAAAAACTCCACACGCAGCAGGATTTCACTATCGTTAGCATCGTCCTGATTTGCCATGTAAGCCTGATTTGGTTCTTCCAAGGTATCGTGAGGCTGTCTTTGCTCATGGGTGTTTTTGGCATATGCACAAAAACAGTCCTGATGCGACAGTTCCAAAAACGAATACGGATTTTTGGGTCAGCAAACTTAGTAAGAATGTTGAAAGAGATTAACGAAACAAAGATTAGTGAGTAAAGATGAGGTGGCTACTCGGACTAAAGTTAACGAATTCTAAAATAGGGAGGTTATTCCCAGTGAATAACGATGGCTTGCATCAATCCGTCTGCTTGTTAGCGTTGGCCTTGATTTTTGCATCATTTAGGCTGCATGCGGGTATCGTACCAGCACCCGATTTTACGCTTCCCCGACTTGATGGACATGGCTCTGTGTCGTTGCTTGCCTATCGAGGAAGTTATGTTCTGGTCGATTTCTGGGCATCGTGGTGTGAGCCTTGTCGGGAGTCCCTGCCGGTCTATAACCAGATTCGAGACAGCATGCGTCAAAAATTTGGAGCGCACTCCTTTGAGGTGCTAGCGATCAATGTTGATATTAGCGCCGAGGAGGGTAGGCATTTCGTTGCTCGCATACATCCTGACTATGTGGTGCTTCGCGAAGATACAGGTGCAACGCAAAGAGCTTATCAGCTTGATGATATACCCGAGTCTTTTTTGGTTGATCCGCAGGGAAATATTGTTTTTGCCTATGACGGATTTGGTCCAAAACATGCGGCATTCCTGCGGGCTCGTTTAGAAACGCTGCTGACGGCCAATGCACCTAAGGTATACCTTCACGTTCAAACAAAGCACTAAGACTTAATATCCTCCTTGCCGCAAGATCGGAATTCATGGAATGATTAGCTCTTGTTGTGCAGATCATAGAATGATTCAAATTCATGCTCATGATGTGTAAGAGATGAATAGTTCATGCGACTTTAAATCTAGTCAGACAAAATCGTTCCCAAACGCATGAGGAGTTATCGCTATGTTTTCAGCAGCACGGAATCTGATTGGAAGTCTCAAACCTTGGTGGGATCTCTTTGTACGTATCACCCAGGCATTTTATCCGCTTGCTGACCTCGTCTTGCGTTTGTATGTGGCGCGGGTATTCATGTTGTCTGGGTATAGCAAAATATCTGATTGGTCATCAACCCTGGATTTGTTTCATAATGAATATCATGTTCCATTATTGAACCCGACTTTTGCTGCTTATCTGGCGACTGCAGGAGAGTTAGGGCTTTCGAGTTTGCTTGCTTTAGGTGTTGGTACACGCTTTGCGGCTGCAGGCCTCAGTGTTCTTAATATTACAGCGGTGCTTTCTTATTATGATACCCTCAAGACGGTACCTGGTGCGTTGCAGGATCACCTGCAATGGGGATTGATGTTGTTTATGTTGCTAACCTTGAATATTTCAGTGACTCGAGCAGACTATTATTTAAACCGTTTTTTTCAGGATTGGTTGTCTGGGTCATCGGAAACTTAAAGGGTTGATCGCCGTCTGTGCGTAAAATTGTGACATTCAGTGCCTTCCGACATTTAGTGACCTCCAATGGGGGTCAGATGCGGGTCGTTCAAGTCCGTTCAGTTACAAATACACATTGATCCAACCATGTTCATGCACATCGATGTCAACCTTAACCCAGTGTCCGACGTTGTGCTAGGATGATCTATAAGATTAGGGACATGGATAGCATGAAAACACGAAGATGGTTCATCTTGGGGGTCTCAGCGGGGTTGTTGGCGACGGTGGTTCTTGTGTGGCATGTGCATGAACATAATCTGCAGTCCGAGACTCATGTTCAAGGGCATGATCGGACTCACAGTGCTTTGTCCGCCAAGCCGGATGAAGATGAGGTTGATCAGTTTTTGGAGTCGATCAAGCTAGAGAATAGTGAAGAAGATGCGCATCATGCGCCATGAGGTCATACGGATATCTCAAATTGTTTAAAAAGGGGCCGTGATGCGTGTTGGTCTTGTACAACTGAGTAGTTCTCCTGATCCAGAGTATAATCAAGCTGTTCTTGCTGAAATGTTTGAACGTGCTTCAGGTTTGCATATTGATCTTCTGGCACTACCGGAAAATGTCATGGTTATGGCTTCCTCTGGCCCAGCCGAATTTGCTGGCCAAGCTGAATCGTTCCTGAATCAGTTGTCACAGGCGTGTGTTCGATATGGTTTCTGGATGCTTACAGGAACTCTGCCCTGGCCAACGCGCCCCGATGGAAGTGCTGTATCTTTTGGGCGGGTGCGTGCGGCGAGTTTTCTTCTTGATGCTACCGGTACAATGATCGGCCGCTATGACAAAATGCACATGTTTGATGTTGATGTTCCGGATGGAGTTGGGCGTTATCGTGAGTCGGATCGAATGGAAGCAGGCGACGATGTTGTTGTGTTGCCGACACCTTGGGCCAATATTGGCATGTCAGTCTGTTATGATTTAAGGTTTCCCCAGCTTTATGATCAGCTAAGACGTCTCGGAAGCTCGTTGTTCTACGTACCGGCGGCATTTACTCAAGTGACTGGACAGGCACACTGGGAAGTTCTGTTACGTGCCCGTGCAATTGAGCAGCAATGCTTTGTGATCGCTCCCGGCCAGTGTGGCGAACATTACCCAGGACGTCAGACGTGGGGGCACAGCATGATCGTTGACCCATGGGGACACGTCATGGCGGAAGCGAATGATCAACCAACGATGGTCTGGGCTGATCTTGATCTGTCCTTGGTTGAACAAAGGCGCAAAGCCATGCCCATTGATCAGCAGCGCAGACTGTGAGTCTGGGTTCATGCTTCGGCAATGCGATTGACTCTGTTCAGTATGGAAAGAGTGTGGTCTAATGATCATCCGTTCATGACCGGATTGTTTAGTTGCCATGGCTAGTCGAATTTCGGACTATCTTGCTGATGTCGCGATGTTTTCCGAATTGGAGTCTCAGGAGCGGATTGCTCTTGAGAAATTCATGTTTTTCAACAGGGTCTCTGCTGGAGATTTTGTCTTTCGTGAAGGTGACAAAGGCGATTTTGTCTGTTTTGTTGCTAGCGGAGCCCTGGAAGTCAGCAAGCTGAATCGACAGGGTCAGCCCGTTGTGATTACGACCTTGGGCAAGGGCAGTTCTTTGGGTGAAATGAGTTTGATCGATCAGCTGACCCGTTCTGCAACGGTGCGTGCTAAAACCACAGCGTCCTTAGTGGTGTTGACCCGTAAGGGTTTTGATATGGTCCTGAAAATGCATCCCGAAACAGGCATCAAAATTCTCAAAGGCATTGCCCTGCAACTCAGTATCAACCTGCGCAGTACATCCGATCGTCTTACCGAATTTGTGCCTCAGTTAACCTGAATGTGATGACTCATCGTTGCATGTCAACAAGTTACATGGCAAGAAAGCTGGGGTGGGGGTCATCGTCCCAGAATGTCGGTTTCCAGAATATAAAGACGTAGTTGCTCCAAAAACTCTGAACGGGAATCATTATCTTCGGCAAATTCAATCTGCTCGATCAATTCGCGCACATAACCCCGGTCGCAACCCGGATATCGCTGTACTGTATCCATAAGGGCTTTATCGCCTTCTTGAACAAGTCTCTGAACAAGCGTATCGAGCGGGATATGCTTGCCACTACGAGGCACTGCTTCATCAAGAGCTGCAAGCAATTCGGAGAGATCCTGCTGACGCATCAATTTACCAATATACTGACGATGGCGTCGTTGGGCCTCTCGAGCCTTGATTCGGCTCATTTCATCAAGTGCTGCGCGCAGGCTGTCATTGATCGGCAAATTTTGTCGTTTTGATACGGTTAACCCGAGCAAGAGCTCGCCAAGCTGCTGATGGCGATCCATATCCTGCTTGCGCCGTGTTTTGCTGGGACGGTCAGGAAGTTCCATCTCAGGATCGTGATAGGGTTTAAATCGGTGCGTCATGGTTCAGCTTTACTCGGGTTCATCAAAACGGTTGCGAATCAGGGCGCAGACCGCTTCCAAAGCAGCTTCTTCATCCGGACCTTCAGCGCGTAAGGTTATCTCAGTTCCTTTTGACATCGAGGCCAGCAATAAGGCAATAATGTTTTTGGCATCGACAAACCGGCCACTGCGTCCCAATTCCATACGGGCCTCAAAGCGATTGCTGATGCTCACCAGTTTAGAGGCAGCACGGGCATGCAGGCCAAGCTTGTTAATAATGGTGATTTGAACTTCTTTCATGATCCATGCCGCAAAGGTTGGGTGCTCAGGACAAGGAAAGTTCTCGATGTCTGACCTGAATTAAATGATAACCGAGAAGCCGAAAATGTTCAGCCATTTGTTCACAAATAAACACTGAACGGTGTTGGCCACCCGTACATCCAAACGCAACGGTCAGATAACTGCGATCACCCGAATCGCAGTGGCGAATCCAGGATTCGAGAAAATTTTGCAAATCACCCAAAAAATCCTGTACCAGACTTTGTTGGGACAGATAACCGGCAACAGGTTCATCCAGCCCAGTCAGCTCCCTGAGTTCTGGAATCCAGTGTGGATTTGGAAGGCAACGTACATCAAAAACGAAATCGGCATCAACGGGCACGCCTTGCTTATAAGCAAAGGATTCAAATAAAAGTGCCATAGAGCCTGTGTCGATCAGTTCGATGCGGTTACGAAATTCTTCGCGCAACTGATGAATATTGAATGAAGATGTATCAAGACGAATCGTGGCATTGAGGTTAATGGGGTCGAGCAGTCGCGCCTCACTGGCGATGGCTTCATGGAGCGATTGACCGGGGCCGCTCAATGGATGTTTGCGTCGGGTTGAATGAAATCGTTGCAGCAGAATATCATCGCGGGCATCCAGGTAGACGACTTCAACGTTCACTCCCGTATTGCGGATGTCACGCAATATCGTGCTGACTTGCAGAAGGTTTTCCGGAACATTGCGTGCGTCTATGCCAACGGCTACACGGTCAATACGGTTCGAAGAGTGTTCGAGGGTCAGGGTTAACTGTGGCAATAGCGCTACGGGAAGATTATCTACGCAGTAGAAGCCCAGATCTTCAAGTACATGCAAGGCCGAGCTTTTTCCAGAACCGGAACGTCCACTAACCACCACAAGTTTCATAGAAGTCATATCCGGGTTAAATCATTGTGTGTCTTGATTGTGCTTGATTTGGGGGATCCGGGGCAAGTGCCTGGATCCCTCTATTCAGGTTCGTGTATTCAGGTTAGTGTCGCTGTAGTTTCTCTTTATGACGCTTGATTTGGCGGTCGAGCTTATCAGTCAGGTCGTCAATGGCTGCATACATGTCACCTGCTTCGGCAACGGCAAAGATTTCAGTGCCGGCTGCGCGCAGAGTCGCTTCGGCTTTCTGTACCAGTTTGTCAATGCTGAGAATGACCTGCAGGCTAGTGATTTGATCAAAATGACGTTCAACTCGGCCTAGTTTTTCGGCTACATAATCCTTGAGAGCTTGTGTCAGCTCAACGTGATGTCCACTTATGGTCATTTGCATAGGCCTTACCTCTGGTTGTTGGGTGAAAGCACCGGGCTTTCACGGAATAATCCTGCCACGGATAAAGCGGGCAGAATTTGTTCGATATCAATTCTTAACATCATAGCAGCCGCTTGCGTTCACTTGAAGGTGCAATATTCATTGATTCTCGATATTTGGCAATCGTACGTCGGGCAACGCTGATGCCCTGGGCTTCAAGAAGATCGGCAATTTTGTTGTCACTCAGAGGCTTACGAGGATCTTCCTGGGAAACTAGCTTACGAATCATGGCCCGGATCGCAGTACTTGAACATTCACCGCCACTATTTGTCGCGACATGGCTGGAGAAAAAATATTTGAGTTCAAATAATCCACGTGGTGTGAGCATGAATTTCTGGGTTGTGACCCGGGAGATGGTCGATTCATGCATGTCTACTTCTTCGGCAATGTCACGCAAAACCAGTGGCTTCATTTTCTCCGGTCCCTCTTCGAGAAAACCGCGCTGATGTTCGACGATGCAATGCGCTACTTTCAAGAGAGTCTCGTGCCGACTCTGCAGGCTTTTAATGAACCAACGAGCTTCTTGTAGATTGTTTTTGATGTAATTGTTGTCGCTACTTGAGTCGGCCCGGCGAATCATCGCAGCATATTGCTGATTGATGCGCAGTTTGGGGGCAATATCCGGATTTAGTTCAACCACCCAGCGTTCATTTTTTTTGCGAACAATGACGTCAGGAGGGACGTATTCGTTATCGCGCTGATAGGCAAGTTGTGCACCTGGTCGTGGATTGAGAGCCTGGATTTCCTTGATCAGCACGCGAAGTTGGTCTTCGCTAATTTTCATCCGACGCATGAGACTGCTGAAGTCTCGTTGAGCCAGCAGATCGAGCCAGGACCCTACCAGTTCAAGGGCCATGGGTTTAATAGGCGAGCGATCAGGCCACTGCCGAATCTGGATCATCAGGCACTCACGTAAATCCCTGGCAGCAATGCCTGGCGGATCAAATTGCTGAATGCGGTGCAGGACAGCATCGATTTCAGGGTCTTCGGGAAGTTCAGCAATATCTTGGGCAGCCAGTGCCGAACGAATATCGTCATGGCTAATCTGTAAATAGCCCAGTTCATTAATACCGTCGAGAATTGCTTCGGCAATCTGGCGATCCGAGTCAGAAAAAGGGGTCAGGTTCAGCTGCCAGAGGAGATCATCATGCAAAGTGGCGATTTGAGCGTTACGTGTCTCAAGAAGGTTATCCTCGTCTTCAGAAGCAGGAGCAGCAAGCCCGGTGCCGGACGTTCCACTGAACACATCATCCCAGACGCTATCCACAGGAAGATCTTCAGGAATATCCTGCTGAGCCTCAAGTTCAACAGGCTGGCTTGGCTCTGTCAGATCAATGATGGAGTCATCACGGTCAACAGATTCCTGAGGCGCATCATCTTGATCATCACTGATTTCCAGGAGTGGATTGGAATCGATGGTTTGTTGTATTTCCTGTTGTAGTTCAAGGGTAGACAGTTGCAGGAGGCGAATGGCCTGTTGCAGCTGTGGTGTCATTGTCAGCTGTGTGCCAATCTGTAATTGCAGGGAAGGCTTCATGTAGGACCTGTTACTCCAGCGATCTTCATAAGCGCAAAATTCATGCCATGACTTAATTATAACGCATGATTGCTACTTGCCAAGTCAGTAGAGGTGATTCCTGATCGACTATTTCTGTGCATACAACTCCTGGAGTTCCAGACACCAGCGTTGCCAGGCTTCCTCGATATAAATGCCTAGTTGCAGGGTATGTCTGGCATATTGATAACGATTACGTCGATCTTCAGGCCATTGATCCATATGTTCAGCCAGCCGTTGATAGCGCCCTAGGACCTGCTGGTGCTGGTGCTGGCCAGATTGTAATTGATTCAGCAGATGAGCCTGATCCCAAAGGTGTGCACAGAATACCCGAATCAGAAAGGCATCACGTATTTTGGTGGGTTGACTTGGTTCATCCAGCCACTTTTGCAGTTTTTCCCTGCCACGAGGATTGATTGAGTAGATTCGACGGTCAGGTCGGTGCTGCTGAGGTTCCTCCTCGACATCCAGACAGCCTTCGACGAGAAGTTCATGCAAGGCTTTATAAATTTGTTGATGCGTTGATGGCCAGAAAAAGCCAATGGAGTTACGAATCCGCTGGCTAAGGTCGTATCCCGAACCGGATTCCAGATCAATAAGTCCAAGAAGGGCGTGTTTGAGTGACATGGTGAAATTCCTTAAGGATATTGACATAAGCAAGATTATCCTATTATATGCAATAAATTGCATATATGATATCTGCTTTGTTTTAAGGAGAAAAATAATGACGCAGAACAAGGGACCCGCGCATATTGGTACCCGCTATCGCCCGAAACGTCTTAAGTCGCACTACGATGTTGTGATTATTGGATCAGGGATGGGTGGCCTTACAACCGCATCATTGCTGGCTGATATGGGGTGGAAGGTTGCGGTTCTCGAGCAACATTACACCGCTGGTGGCTATACGCACAGTTATGAAAAGGATGGTTTTGTCTTTGATGTCGGCGTGCATTACATCGGCGACATGGGCGCCCCGACGATGAGCCGGCGTTTTATGGATTATCTCACTGATGGCAAAGTTCAATGGGCGCCAATGCCACAGGCTTATGACCGTTTTGTCATTGCCGGCCGTAGTTTTGACATGCATGCCGGCCGTGAGGCCTTTCGGGCTCAGTTGCTGCATTATTTTCCGCAAGAAGAGCAGGCAGTGGACCGTTATCTGCAGCTTTTGCAGGAAGCTGGAAAAGCCATGAGTCTCTATACCCTCGGCAAGATGCGGTTGCCACGACCCTTTAATTGGGGGCAGCGTCTTTTACAATCCCGGCTTCCTGATTTTCTCTTTCGGACTACGCGGGACGTTTTGCAGGAATTGTCCAGAAACCCCGAGTTTCTGGCTGTATTGACCGGACAGTATGGTGATAATGGCCTGCCCCCCGGCAAATCAGCGTTCTTAATCCATGCTTTGATCGCCCGTCATTATCTGTTTGGTGGTTTTTATCCGGAAGGAGGGAGTTGGAAGATTGCTGAAGCGGCTGTTGCCAGGATACAGGCCAAGGGTGGTGATGTTTGGACTTATGCCCGGGTTGAAGGTATTGATGTCGGTGCACAAGGCGTACGCGGCGTACATATGGCCGATGGTTCTTTTGTTCCCTG
>JAJZUM010000098.1 GCA_021848605.1 Pseudomonadota bacterium
CACCATCATTCGCCTGGGCATAAGCTTGATAGAGCGCCATGACACCCCAATACAAAAAAAGCAAAAGCAACATTGAAGTCAGTCGAGCATCCCATACCCAATAGGTTCCCCACGTTGGTTTTCCCCAAAGTGAGCCGGTAAACAAGGCAATCAGGGTAAACCACCCCCCCAGAGGTGCAATGGAACGAGCCACCCATTCAGCAGTTTTCACTTTCCAAACCAGATAAATAAAACTGGCCACTGCCATCAACGCATACCCCCCCATGCCAATCGCGGCAGCGGGAACATGAATGAACATGATGCGATAACTGTTCCCCTGCTGATAATCGGGTGGAGCGAATCCCAATCCCCACACCGTTCCAAGCACAATCAGCAAAAATGCTGCCCAGCCGAGCCAAGGCTGCCAAAGCGCACTGATCTCAAAGAAATGTTTTGGTCCGACAGTTTTCTGAAAAGCCATCCACATGCGTTGAAGCCAAACCATCGAGATCTCCCCTTTTCAGGCACTGAGTGCCAATCGCAAGGCCCCGGCAATCGCCCAGGGCAACAAAAGCAATGCCATGATCAAAAAAACACCCAACAAGGCCAGATAGGCTTGTACCGGCATGCCCATTCCAGCAGCCTGTACCGCCGCTGTTGCAAAAATGAGTACAGGAATCATTAAAGGCACACTGATCAGGGGCAGCAAAACCCCTGCCCGCCGCAAAGCCAGTGTCAAGGCCGCCGCAAAAGCTGCCAGCAAACTAAGTACCGGCGTTCCAAGCAACAAGGTGAGCATCAGGATTGGAACCGCTCGTTCCGGAAGATTGAGCATCAGAGCCGCCAGAGGACTTAACAGGGTTAACGCCAGCCCTCCAGTCAACCAGTGCGCCAGGACTTTCGCAATAACGAGTTCAAGCAGTGATGCCGGCGCAACAAGCATTTGCTCCAGCGAGCCATCCTCATAATCCTGACGGAACAGACTATCCATCGACAACAGCACCGACAGGACAGCTGCCACCCAGACTACCCCTGCGGCCATTTTAGCCAGCCAGACTGGTTCCGGGCTAACGCCCAAGGGAAAAAGCACAATGACCATCAAAAAAAACACCAGCGGATTTAGCCACTCCCCGGTACCACTCAAAGCCAGTCCTACATCCCGCCGTATAACGGCAAGAAAAGCAGAAGCCATTAGTTGCTGTACTCCTCTTCAGCGTGGCGGAAGTCAGCAAGATCAAATTGCTGCACATACTCCTGTCCAGCCATGACATGATGCGTCGTAAATAAAATCATGCCACCTTGGCGTGCATGATCAACGAGCAGTTGCTCCAGTTGCCCCACACCCGCAAGATCAATGGCCGTAAATGGCTCATCAAGCACCCATAGCGGTGAACCTTCAAGATAAAGGCGTGCCAGTGCAACCCTGCGCTTTTGCCCAGCGGATAGTCGCCCAACCGCCGTACACTCATAACCGTAGAGACCAACACGATTGAGCGCATCATGAATCGTTTGAACCCGTACCTTTTTGCCACGCAGCGCCAACAAAAACTGCAGATTTTTAACCGGGTCAAGACTTGCCTTCAGACCCGCAGCATGACCCAGATAACTCATCGCTCCAGCAAACATGCTTCGATCGTGCAGCACACTTTGACCATTCCAGCGTACCTGCCCATTGGCAGGCACTAGCAAACCTGCGACGATGAACAGCAAGGTCGTCTTGCCTGCACCATTAGGACCGACCAATTGCATCAGTCTTCCAGCATCAAGTTGGAAGTTTACGCCTTCAAACAAACGGTAACCACCACGGTCGGCAGCAAGATTTTTAATTTCGAGCACGATGGTGCCTGTCAATTGTCCGAACATCACCATCTTATCACATGGAATCATCGAGGTATTGATCTGGAGCATTTCTCAGTTCATTCAGCTTGAACTAGTCTTGTCAGACGAGCGATAAATGAGCTAGGAGCAGAATTAACATGGCCATCATGTGTCACGATCTTGATCAGTCCATCACCGAAGTACTGAAACGAACAGGTCCCCATGTGGTTCTTGGCATACCACTCGGCATCGGCAAACCCAATATCTGGGTCAACAGGCTCTATGACTATATTGCTGCACGACCGGATCATAGCCTTAAAATCATCACGGCACTTTCCTTGCTTCGACCCAAGGCATCCTCAGATCTGGAAGCACGTTTCCTGAATCCTTTTGCTGAGCGTGTATTCAAGGATTATCCGGATCTTGATTACGCCATTGCCGTTAAAAGTGGCACGTTGCCTGCGAATATTGAAGTCTACGAGTTTTTTTTCAAGACAGCAGAACTGCTCAACAACCCGGTTGCACAACAACACTATATCTCCAGCAACTATACCCATGTCGCCCGTGACATGATGCATTTTGGGGTTAATGTACTCGCTCAGGAACTTGGAATTCTTACTGAATCGGGCCAAAAAAGGTACAGCCTTGGCAGTAATCCAGATGTTTCTCTTGATGTACGCGACATGCTGATTGAGTATGGCCAAAGAGAAAAGGTTCTTATGGTCGGTGTGGTCAACGAACAAATGCCATTCATGCCCAATACGGCTGAAATCGATCCGGATGACTTTGATCTTGTGATTCATACCCCCGAAACAACCCACACCCTTTTTGCCCCGCCGAATATGAAAGTCTCTCTGCCAGACCACGCCATTGGTCTTTATGCAAGCTCACTCGTTGAAGATGGCGGCACACTTCAGATTGGTATTGGTTCACTTGGCGATGCCATTGCCAATGCCCTTATTCTCCGCCATAAAAACTCTAGTCTTTATAAAAATATACTCGAATCCTTGCCTGCGGGTTCTCAACCACTGCCAACCCATACCAATGCATTCCGCGAAGGGCTTTACGGATGTTCTGAGATGTTTGTCAATGGCTTTATGCAACTTTTCAAAGCAGGCATTCTCAAACGCAAGGTATTTCCGGATTTAAAACTGCAAACACTCCTCAACCAGCGAGTCCTGAGCCTTCCTCTCGAAGCAGACAGCATTGAACGGCTTTTGCACGCAGGAGCCATTAGCAACCCTTGTTCTAGGATAGACCTTGAGTGGATGAAGGCTACCGGCATACTTAATGACACGATCCAATATACAGAAAATAAACTTGAAGATGGTAAAAACCAGGTCAGCACATCGTTGACTGACCCTGAAACCTTGCAATTTCTGCAGTCTCATGTTCGCAAGGAACCGTTTGGCGGGATATTTATGCATGGCGGATTCTTCATCGGCCCAACCGATTTTTATCAAGCACTGCGTGATCTCCCTGATGATACTCGCTCAGGCATTGATATGGGGCGTATCAGCTTTATCAATCAATTATATGGTCAGGAACCGTTAGCCAAAGCACAACGACGCAAAGCACGATTCATGAATACCACCATGATGATGACCCTGCTTGGATCGGCTGTCTCAGATGGCCTTGAAAACGGCAATCTGGTCAGTGGCGTTGGGGGGCAATATAATTTTGTCGCCATGTCTCATGCACTGGCGGACTCGCGCTCGATCCTTATGCTTCGCGCTGTACGAGAAGCACATGATGGCCCGCAATCCAATATTGTCTGGAATTACGGCCACGTTACTATTCCGCGTCATCTTCGCGATATTGTCATTACCGAATATGGCATTGCCCATTTGCGTGGCCAGTGTGATCAAGACATTATTAAGCGTCTGATTTGTATTGCTGATTCTCGATTTCAGAATGATCTAGCCAACCAAGCCAGAAATGCTGGCAAACTTGACAAAAACTGGGAGATTCCTGAGTGGGCGAGCAACAACCGCCCTGAATCGCTACGACAACAGCTCGGTTCATGGGCTGGCAAAGAATTGGGAGATTTTCCCTTTGGAACTGATTTCACGGATGATGAACTTCATATCGTTCATGCCCTCACCCAACTTAAGGCCAGTGTCGGACACCCGCTCGATCTGGTGAAGACCCTAATCAGCTCGGTCTTTCGCAGCGACCCCGTTCCTGAACGCTATCTGGAGCGCATGCAGCTTGATCATCCCCAAAATTTGAAACAGCGTTTGCTCCGACAGTTGTTTAGCGGTAATCTTTAATGAGATTGAGCTGCACTGAGGTCAGACATGCAGGTTCAGACACCCGGGAGTGGACTTCCAGCCACCATCACTCCCTCAACGGCGTTGCGTCAGATCAATGCAACGCCGCAACTGGTTATGCCTGCAACCATGGTGGCAACCATCCTGACCAGTTTTCCAGTACCCGCCACGGGTGAAACCTGGTCAGGCGAGTTACAGCTAAACCACACCCAGGAACTGCTGACCTACCTGAGCAAGACTCCCTTAAAAGTCGGAGCCGTTCTGAACCTGGAGGCCACTGGCCCTCAGTCTTTTCGTATTCTTGAACCTGAATCCCAGGTTCAGTCACCCCAGCAGGCTGCAACTCAGGCACTTCGGGATTTATTGCCACAATACCAACCCGAAGCACTACCTCAGATGCTCAGCGAACTTGCGACGCTTGCTGCGACGACCGAAGATCATATACCCATGACTCTCCAGCAGCAGGCACAAGCCATTCTGCCTTTCATTCCTGAGATCGACAGGAACCAACGTGCAGAACAGTTGAAGACCTGGATTGAGTCCATGCAAGTCCCTATTGAACATCTGCTGGCCAAAGGGGCGTTGCCTCAAGCATCATCTTTACCGGCACGACTACTCCAGATGCGTAACTTAATTTCTGTTTTTCCTCGTCCTCAGCATGGGCAATCGCCTGAAAAAAATGCATCTGATCCTGCTTCAACGCCGAACCACCCCTCCACAACCAGGCCGCCGGAACAAGTTCTTGTTTATCAAATCAAGAAGCCCCCCAATAACGTGCGCTCAGTAACACCAACCGCCCTGGCACCCAGTGAACATGGCATCCCAGCCGAGGATACAGAGACTATGGTCCTGCCTGAGCTGGAGCAATCAGCTGCTTCACAGTCGACCCAGCAGCAAGAATCGGCTCCTCTCCCAACACATCAACAAAGCACTGTTGCTGGCAACAACATGCCGATGATTGAACCCCAGCATGCATCATCAATATCTTTAGCGACATTGCTCTATAATCTGGAGCATCACATTGGGTCTTTTTTTGTGGACCAGAATGTGCATCGAGCCCTTGAAGTCTTGCAGCAAACAACTGGCCAACCTCCTGGCATTCTGCATCATACCGTGCCTATGGTTGCTCAAAATATCCTGTTCAGTGCTCAAATACCTTTTTTCTTTCAACAACAACCGCAATCTGTATTTGTCCAGATTGGTCGGGAAAGTCCCGATGATGCCCATTCGTCTTCTATCAGGACACCAAATGAGCTGGTGTGGCAGATCAATCTTGAGTTCCGTCTTGCAAGCATGGGGATTCTTCTGGTACGCAGTCATTTGAGTCATTTTAGCCTTGAAACCGATTTCTGGGCCGAACACCAAAAGACCTTACAGGAGGTTCAGGCACAGATACCCATCCTCAGACAACAACTCGGTCAATATGGAGTTCAGTGCACAACGGTTCATATGCATCTTGGACTTCCTGAACAGGATCGTACAGCCCGTCCGGTTCGACTGGTTGATACCAAGGCATGACACCCTATGACGGAACAAGACCCCAAGTCATTGCATCAACCCAAAGCTGTTGCCCTTTTCTATGATGGCGTACACACGCCGGAACTGACGGCTGTAGGACACTACCTGGAAGCAGAACGCATTATTGCCCTTGCCAGAGAACATCGCATTCCAATCTATGAAAATCCTGCACTGGTTGAGATTCTGGCGCGTCAGGAAGAAGGGTCAGCCATTCCTCCTGAACTTTACCAGGTTATTGCCGAACTTATCGCATTTGTCTACCGTCTTGAAAACCGGCAGCCTGTGACCATGCCGGAACCCCACAAGCCTCAAGAAGAACCCTGATTTTTTTGATAGCAGTAATTTGTCGCTTCGACATATCCATCAATACTGCCACAATCAAAGCGTCTGCCTTTAAAGCGATAGGCCAAAACACATCCACGACGTGCTTGCTCTGCCAAAGCGTCGGTGATCTGCAGTTCACCATTCCTGCCAAGGGGTGTAGTTCGCAGAATATCGAAAATATCGGGCGTCAGTACATAGCGGCCAATAATGGCCAAACGACTTGGTTCCTGACCTGGAGCTGGTTTTTCTACCATACGCTCGATCCGGTACAGGTCATCTTTGAGTGGTTCTCCCGCTATGACACCATATTTGTGGGTTTCACCTTCGGGAACTTCCATAATAGCTACAATAGAACAACGAAATTGCCGATAAAGTTCAAGCATTTGACTGAGTACACCCGGACCATCATGCACACATAGGTCATCAGCCAGTACCACGGCAAAAGCTTCGTCACCAATCATATTCTCAGCTGTCAATATAGCATCACCCAAGCCACGCATAGATTTCTGGCGCGTATAGGTAAACGATGCCTCCTGCATGATGCCACGAATACCATCAAGATAGGTTTCTTTGTCTGTCCCCTGAATCTGAGCTTCCAGTTCAAAATTGACGTCGAAGTGATCCTCCAGAGCCCGTTTACCTCGTCCGGTGACAATTGCCATATCCGTCATCCCTGCTTCCAAGGCTTCCTCAACCCCGTATTGAATCAACGGTTTATTAACAATAGGCATCATTTCTTTAGGCATGGCCTTGGTTGCCGGCAAAAAACGTGTTCCATAGCCAGCTGCTGGAAAAAGACATTTGCGAAGAATCTGACTGGTCGTCACAACCACTACTCCATGACATTTGTATGAATAAAATAAATAAAATCAACGCTTGTTTTTTTCTTCGAGATCCCGCACTGGCCAGTAAACCAGAAGACAGCGTAGTACGACGGCCAAAGGAATAGCAAAAAAAATACCCCAGAATCCCCATAAACCACCAAAAACCATAATAGCAACAATGATGGCAATCGGGTGCAGATCAACGGCTTCAGCAAAAAGCAGTGGCACGATCAGGTTGCCGTCAATCAACTGGATGACTGAATGCAGGCTGATAATGCGCCAGAAATGGGGGGTGATACCATCCCATTCAAAAAAAGCCACCACCATAACCGGCACAGAAACCACAATAGCACCCATGTAGGGCACAATAACCGACACACCCACGAGAATGGCCAACAAGAGTGCATAGGACAAACCTTGCACCAGAAACATGAAGTAGGTCGCCAGAAAAACAATCACCATTTCAATCATGCGACCACGAACATAACGATAGAGCTGTTTTTTAATGGCTTCGCCCATTCGGGTAAGATCGGGACGATGAACTGGCAAACGTTCGCGCAACCACAGCTGAATCGTATCCCGATCCTTGAGCAGCATGAATACCAAGGTAGGAATCAACACCATGTAAATACTCAGAGAAACAATATGACTGATGATATTCGGAGAAAGCGCCAACAACCATTGCCCGACCTGACCCATCTGACTTTGCAAGGTATGCATCCACCCTTCAACATCATGGTTTGATACCAGATGTGGATATTTGCGTGGCAAACGCCAAAGACTGATCTGACTGTGTCGCAACATATCCGGAAAATTACTAGTCAGGGCTACAGCTTCGTCCCATAGCAACGGCAAAACCACGACAAGAAGAAGTACCGACAAACCCATAAAAAAAGAAAAAACAACCATCAGTGCAGGCAGACGACGCATGCCCCAATGTTGCATTCCGTCAATGGCACCTTCCATCATAAATGCAAGTACCAGTGCAGCAAAAAGAGGGATGAGCATATGCCCAAAACCCAGTATGGCAACAACACCTACTGCAATCATAACCAAGAGGATAACGGCCTGATCATCGGACAGATAACGTTGAACAAACCGTTTCAGCATGATTCGCATCAGGTTTCTGCCTTGCGAAAAAGGAAATAAAAACAAGTTCCAAGGGCAAAACTTTCTTCAAGTTGATGCCCCTGCTGAGCAGCAAAAGCGGCAAAATCACGCTGAGATGCCGGATCACTGGTCGCAACCCACAAGACGCTTCCGGGTGCGAGCGACTTGAGATGAATTTTCAATCGAAGTAAAGGCAGAGGACAACGCAGTCCGGTCAAATCCAGTGAAACCTCTGGGACAAGACGCTCAACCACGATACAAGGATTCCTTTAAAATGGAATAACAGGGAACAGGTAAAAACAACGGCAACATAGGCGGTCGCTTCTTAAATATTGTACCATAACGAGACACCGTTCCAGATACTTGGCGGTGTTTTTCATGACCTCATACCGACTGAATACAGGAGAAGTAGCGAAAATCCCTGTTATGGGAACGCTGCAACACGCTATGGCCACAACAACCAAATATGCCGCAATGATTGCTATTACGATGGGTTTGTCCAGTTTACAGGTCTACGCCTTTGACTTTGGTGCTCTTGGATCCGCTGTAACGCAAGCCATTCAACCTGCTCCCCAAAACTCTGCTTCACCCATGGATCAATTTATTGGACAACTGGGTCAACAGAGGCAGCAACCGCTCAACGATCTTGAAAAAATTGGCGTAACCACTGCCGTTACTACGGCGCAGTCTGCCATGAAAGGTGCCAATGGACAATTTTTGACTGCGCTCGGGCAAAGCGTGCATCAGGACACCGGCTCACTGTCCAAACTATTACCCAACACGTCATCCCCACTCACCCAGGCAGCATTGATGGCCGCTCTGGGACACCCACAACTGGGGGGTGATGCCCTCAACCTGGTGCAAAGTGCTCTTGGCCAACGCAATGACGCCATGTCCAGTATTCGCTCAACGTTGGTCAACGAGATCATACGAGTCTTGGGTGGGCACCTGAACAGCAGTACTGTGACAGCCCTTCTGCCCTTAGTTGGACTTTGACATTGGTCTAAGGCTCATACCCTACAGAACCTGTCTCACTACAGGTTCTGTAGGATATCGTACCGGTCATTCCGTCTTCACGATCGCAACGTCTATGGATTGGGGCTTTACACCAACGTTGCTAAGGTAGAATCAGCCGCCAAGTGCCGCACTATTTCCTTAACAAGACCTGGACCCTGATAGATGAGACCTGAATAAATCTGAACAAGACTGGCGCCGGCGCGCACTCGCGCACAGGCATCAGCTCCAGATTCAATTCCACCGACACCAATCAGGGCAATCCGGGGAGCTACATAGGCATGAAGGGTTTTGAGCACATGCAAGGACTGATCACGGAGCGGCCGCCCACTGAGTCCACCCTGTTCTTGGGCCAAAGGATGATGTTCAACACCAGGTCGACTCAACGTCGTATTGGTTGCCGTTATACCATCCACCTCAAGTTCAAGGAGTAATCGAGCCGTATCTTCAAGATCAGCATCATGCAAATCTGGAGCAAGCTTGACTACCAAAGGCACGGTTGAACCGTATTCACGTGCCAGATTGACACGCACGTCCAAAAGGGTACTCAACAGTTTTTTCAGTGCATCAATCGACTGCAAGGATCGCAAGCCTTGGGTGTTCGGCGAAGAAACATTCACAACAACATAACTTGCATGAGGATAGACTTTACGAAAAGCCTCCTCATAATCCTCATGGGCTCGTTCCAGGGGTGTATCTTTGTTTTTACCAATGTTTATGCCAAGAATACCGTTATATCGACGACGTTCCAGCCGACCAATCAACTGATCCACCCCTAAATTGTTAAATCCCATTCGGTTGATCAGAGCATGATGCTCTGGAAGCCGAAATAGACGGGGGGCAGGATTCCCAGGTTGGGGTCGAGGTGTTACAGTGCCCAGTTCAAGAAAGCCAAAACCCAGTGCAGCCATACCTTCGATACATGTACCATCTTTGTCCAACCCAGCAGCCAAACCAACAGGATTGGGAAATTGAAGCCCCATAACCTTTACAGGCAAACGGCTATGTGCAGACATCAGCGTATCAAACAAGGGCACGGACGCCAGATGCTCCAAAACCGACAAGGTCAAGGCATGAGCCGTTTCCGGTGGCAATCGAAACAACAAGGATCGCAAAAGTTTATAAAGCATCATGATGAAGTCGCCATACCATGGGCCTAAGATCCTATCATACCTTTTGTTGCAGGGAAAAAACCTGGTGCCAGTCAATCATGGATGAGTTGACGCAAACAAACGTCGTAACGATGGATAAGAACCATGCTCATTTCAGCTTCTCGATATGAGCTATAAAACAGCCATGAACCGGTCAATTCAGCAACAATGCTTTGATGAGTCATCAAAATAACAGACGCTCATAACATCAACTTTCTACAAAACAACAACGCATTCTCTATACTTTTGCATTATGCTTTGCAAGCTGGCCGCATAAGTTGGCCTGGCAAGCAAGGATGTGTTTAACCTGATCAGGATGCCTTTGTAATGCCCAAGCCCTTTTATTATACATTTCGCCCCATG